>JAGUWZ010000028.1 GCA_020062065.1 Candidatus Omnitrophota bacterium | reverse complement strand
TGATAGTCAGAGATTTTCAGACGGTACTCGGTAAAGAAGCGCGTAAACAGATTTTGCATAAAGAAGCAAGATTACCGGATTATTTAGTTGCCTGTGTTGGCGGCGGAAGCAATGCTATGGGACTATTTTATCCTTTCTTCGAAGACAGAAAGGTTAAGTTTATCGGTGTGGAAGCAGCTGGCCGCGGGATTAATACAGGCAAACACGCAGCTACTCTATCCTACGGTAAACAAGGCGTTTTACACGGCTCAAAATCATACGTACTCCAAGATAAATACGGTCAGATTAAGCCGACGCATTCTATTTCCGCAGGATTAGATTATCCTGGGGTGGGTCCTGAACATGTCTTTTATAAAAAAATCGGCAGGGCTTCTTATGTGGTTATTGATGACTTTGAGGCCTTAGAAGGTTTTAAACTCCTTTCCCAAACTGAAGGAATAATTCCAGCTCTTGAATCAGCCCATGCAATTGGTTATTTAAAGAAACTAAAAACAAAGATAAAAAAGAATTCCATTGTTATCGTCTCTCTTTCCGGCAGGGGCGATAAGGATATGGGTGTCGTGGCAAATGAACCGTATTGAACTAAAATTTAAAGAACTCAGAGAGCAGGGCAAGAAGGCTTTCATTGTCTTCATTACTGCCGGCTATCCTAACCTTGAGATTACCCGTAGGCTTATTCTGGAATTTTCTAAAGTCGGTGTAGACATTATAGAATTAGGCATACCCTTTTCCGATCCCCTGGCTGACGGTCCGGTAATCCAGGAGTCATCGCAAGCGGCATTAGAGAGAGGAACTAATTTGATAGATGTATTTAATTTGGTAAAAGACCTCCGCCACCAGACCAATATACCTATTTGTTTTATGTCATACTATAATCCCATATTTTGTTTTGGATTAAAAGAATTTGTCAAAAAGGCTTCTGGCGTTGGAGTAGATGGAGTGATTATTCCAGATCTTCCCCCTGAAGAAGGACAGCAATTTATCCGTCTGGCAGATAGGTTTAATTTGGATACTATATTTTTTGTCTCACCCACAACCAGCAAAAAACGTATGCAGTTTATTCTTAAGGTATCCAAAGGATTTATTTATTACGTTTCGTTAACCGGGGTAACAGGCGCGCGTCGAAGTTTGCCTACAGGCTTAAGTGAGCATGTAAAGTTGGTTAAAAGATACACCCAAAAACCTGTAGCTGTGGGGTTTGGGGTTTGTACAAACAAACAGGTGGAAGAGATTCAAGAATTTTGTGACGGTGTTATCGTAGGCAGCGCGATTATTAAGAAGATTAAAGAAAATATCGGTAGAGCCGATTTGGTTAAAAGAGTAACCAAATTTGTAGTAAGGTTGAAAGGGCAATAAGTGTATAACAAAACAGTTTTAGATAATGGATTAAGGTTAGTCAGCTGTCCGATGAAGGATAGGCGATCTCTGGCCGTCGGGATATGGATAAATGTGGGCTCAAGATTTGAAAGTCCTCAATTTTCTGGTATCAGCCATTTCCTGGAGCATCTGGTTTTTAAAGGCACTAAAAGTTACTCCTGTCAGAAAATAAAAGAGTCTATTGAAGGGGTGGGGGGGTCGATTAACGGTTTTACTTTGGAAGAGGCGACTTGTTATTTAATAAAGATACCGGCAAATTATTTAGATTTAGCCCTGAATATCTTATCGGATATGGTGATAAATCCAACTTTACCTGAAGAGGAAATTGAAAGAGAAAGAACCGTTATTTTAGAAGAGATTAAGATGTATAAAGACCTGCCGCAGAGTTATGTCTATGATATCTTGGACCGCCTTCTATGGCCAAATCAGCCATTAGGCAGGAGTATCTTGGGTTCAACTGAGAGTATAAACAGAATAAAGAAAAAGGATTTGTATTCGTATAAACAACATTACTACACCGCCCAAAATATCGTAGTTAGTGGCGCAGGTTTTCTCGACCATAACAGTTTTAAAGACAAAGTAAAAAAAATCTTTCGCATTCTTAAAAATGAAGGAATTAATGAGTTCTCCAGGGCAAAAGAAGTTCAAAATCAGCCCCAGTTGGAATTAGTTCATAAAGATACTGAGCAGACACATCTGGCTTTAGGTTTTCACGGTTTTAAAAGAGGCCATCCTTTAAAATATGCGCTGTCACTTTTACATATTATATTAGGGGCGAATAGTTCAAGCCGTTTATTTAATGAGATACGTGAAAAAAGAGGTTTGGCCTATGAAATCGGAACACAGGTTAAATGTTTAAATGATACCGGGGCGTTTATCATTCATGCCGGAGTTGATAACCGTAAGGTAGAAGAAACGCTAAAATTAATTTTTCAGGAATTACATAAAGTAAAAGATAAATCGCTAAATTTTGATGAATTAAAGCGGGCAAAGGAATTTTACTTAGGTCAGCTGATGATTGCATTGGAAGATACAATGGATACGATGCTCTGGATTGGTGAATCTACGCTCACCCTGAATAAAACTTATACGCTTAATCAGATAATTAAAGAGATAAAAAGAATAGAACCTGCCGATTTAGTTGAAGTAAGCCACCTTATTTTTAAAGAAGAGAAAATGAATCTTGCCCTTATCGGGCCTTTAAAGCAAAAAGAAAAGACAATAGAGAATTTACTTAAGACCAGATAGGCAGGCAGACTTCGCCTTCTTAAGGATTTTACTGAAGAAAAAATGACTTCCTTATTTTCCTTGCCTTTAATAATATTATTATTCATTTTTGCGGTCTTCTCCTTTTTCTTTGCCCTGGCTGAGACCTCGATAATTGGGTTAAGTAAAATCCGCCTGCGCCATATGCTTGCCCGGGCTGTAAACAGAAGCGCAAGCATCCAGCGTTTAGTTACGCAGTCGGATAAATTTATCGTGAGTATTTTAGTCGGGAACAATTTTGTAAATATTGCCTTTTCTGTTCTTGTCTCGGCAATATTTGTCAATATTATAGGCGGTAGATGGGGTATTATTTGGGCAACTTTGTTTTCTGCATTTTTTATTCTTATTTTTTGCGAAATAATCCCCAAGATATTAGCTTTAAAAAATACCGAGAAAATGGCGCTTTTTGTCTCTCCGATAATGGAGGTATTCATAAAGCTCATCAATCCGCTTACGCGTATATTCATAAAGATAAGCGATATTATGTTAAAGGTTTTAAGAATAGAGCATCCTAAGAGGTCGCCTTTGATTACTGAGGAAGAGTTGCGCCTGATGATAGAAGTGGGAAGAGAAGAGGGGGTGCTTACTGATGAAGAAAGAAAAATGCTGCATCGTATTTTTGAATTCGGCGATATTAAACTCAAGGACGTGATGATTCCCAAAGAAAAAATAGTGGCGCTAAATTTAAATTCTAATTCTGAAGAAATGCTTGATATATTTGTTGAGGAAGGCCATGCCAGGTTACCGGTTTATCGTGATTCCATTGATGATATTGTGGGAATAATTTATGCCCGGGACTTACTTTATATTTTGCGGGACAAGAGCCTGTTTATATTGCAGGATTTGATACATAAGCCATATTTTGTATCCCCAACCCTCAAGGTGAATGAACTCTTAAGGAAGTTTCAAATAGAAAAAATCCAGATTGCTATTGTGATTGATGAGAAGCAAAAGACATTAGGTATGGTTACCCTGGAAGACCTGATTGAGGAAATCGTAGGTGAAATCGAAGAAGAATACTCTCTGGAAAATCATAAAAATTGATTGTACAACAAAACCCTTCCAAACCCACATTGGACAAAGAGCGTTGTCCAACACCATTGTCCAAGGGGGGTACGAGAAGATTTAATATACAAAAGTGGCAAGAAAGTATAATAATACCCCGGCGATGACACTGAGGTATTTATCGACATTGACGCAGGAGGATGCACTGAGGGTGCAGCAGGAAGTGAGATTTGAGGAGTAAGGAAGAAAGTTTGGAAGGGTAACAGAGATGCTGGCGGAGAGATAAAAGAGAATATTAGTTGACAAAAGGCACACAAGATGTTCTA
>JAGUWZ010000122.1 GCA_020062065.1 Candidatus Omnitrophota bacterium | reverse complement strand
TTAATTTTGTATTTTTCTCTTGACTTTTATAATCTCTATACTATAATATATTTAATCCCGCCTCTGAGGTGGGATTGGTAGAAAAACGGGGGAGGTAAGAGATGAAGGGTTTAAAGTACATTGCTATAATCGTAGGTTTGGTCAGCTTAGCCGCGGCTATAGTTTCCAGACTCACAATGAAACCTATAGCTATTGCGCCAGGCGGTGGTTTATCAGCTGAGGTTTTATTGAATTTTACCAATACCTGTTTTTTAATTGCCATAACCTTTATTCTTTTAGAACAACTTAAGGCTAAGAAATAAGCTCGTCATTTTTTGCTCTAGATGCGGCTATTATTAGAAAGAAAGATTAAAAATGTTTTAGCAAGAGAAAAAGAAATAACTTTTGCTTATCTATACGGCTCTTTTTTAAGTTCTAAAAATTTTAGAGATATAGACATCGCAGTTTATTTAAAGAACAAAATCTCTTTTAAGTTTATTGTTGATTTAAAGATGAAATTATCCATGTCCCTGGGCCTTTCCCCGGATATTTTTGATCTAAGGGTCTTAAATAGAATTTTAGAAAATCCGGATGCCTTTCGTTTTTTCTATTTAAAAAGACTTTTTAGAGAAGGAAGGCTTTTAGTTAATAATAATTTTAAAGTGTGGAGTGATTTGTTAGAAGAATATAGTTTAAAATATAGAGAGGCAGAAGGTTTAATTAGTGAAGCAGTAAGATGAAAGTAGATAAGATAAGGATAGAGAAGTTTTTGTTAGAGATTAAACAAGACATAAGAGAATTAGAAGATTTTTTAAAGAGAGATTTAAAAGATAAAATGACGATTAATGCAATCAGATATAATTTAGTAGAAATGGTTGAGGCATCCTGTAATATCTTACAGCATATTTTGGCAAAAGATAAGGGTATAGCCAGCGGAGGATATTTAGAAACGATAGAGAGAGCAAAAGAAAATAATATAATTACTACCCTAATCTATAAACCAGTAAGGATTTTTTTTGAGTTCAGAAATGCCTTAATTCACCGATACTGGCAGATTGGAGATGAGCTTTTATTAAAACAAACAAAAACAAATTATAAGGTGTTTTATAAATTTATAGAAGGGATAGAGAAATATTTAGTTAAAAGTAAACCCCGTTAGAAATCTGATGGGGACAGACTTCCCTCTGGATAGAGAAACGTCCCTCGAGGTTCCCCGGGGGACACTTTCCAGCAGAAGATGGGGGCACTTTCCCGATTGCCTCGGAAAGCGTCTCTAATAATATTTCAACCGCGTAGGTTGAATCGGTCATGCCCTTGACAAAAGGGCGAACGTATGTTATACTTGTCCTTGACAAGTAGGTATAGTTACTTTGAAATCCGAAAAGGCAAACTCAGGGTAACCTGGGGGCGCAAAGTCATGCACCCGGAGAAATCTGGAATGGCAGACTGCCGAAGTTTCCAAAGAAATCTCAGGCAATACTGCCTGGGATTTTTTTTAACTGAAGCGAAAGTGCCAGGCACTTAATAAGAAATGACAAAAAAGTGCCAGGCAAATTAAGGAAAAAATGCCCAGGTTGCCGAGAATATATATAAAAGATGCGCTCTATTTTATTTCCTGTAGGGCAGAACATAATGAAAACATCTTTCAGGACCAAGAGGATTATAAAATGTTTTTAGAACTGCTGCAAAAATATCAAGAACAGTATGGTATAAAAATATTCGCCTATATACTTATGCCCAACCATCTGCATTTGTTGGTGGAAATGGAGAAAGCCCAAGAAGAACAAGAAAGTAAAACCCAGAAGTTTCAGGAAATCTCTGGCTTTATGCATGATTTGAACAACAATTACACAAAATACTATAACAACCGCTACAATAGAAAAGGCCATCTTTTCCGCGAAAGATTTAAGTCCGCAATAATTGAAAAAGAGTATTTGTTAAAGATGACAGCTTATATTCATCTTAATCCAAAGAGATTAAATCTGGTAAGCGATGCCAAAGATTATCCCCACAGCAGTTATCAGCTATATCTCTATAATGATGCTGAAAAGAAAGACTCAGGACAGTTTAGCAAAGGCATTAACGAAGTTTTAAAGCTCTTAAATGGTAAAGACTATGCCAGCTATGTTGATAGTTTAACTGAAGAAGAGGGAGAGTATATCCATAAAAAATTGCAGCGCGGGGGAATCTTAGGTTCGGATGAATTTGTCAAACAAATAAGAGCCGAGGTTGAGGCTTATCAGCAGCAGGGAGAAGCTGGGGCTGTTGAATTTCAGGGAAAACCGGCTTACCGGCTTTTCATCACTTTCGGAAGCCTCTTGTTGGTATTGATTATGACTGCTTCAGGGATATATTTTCTTTCCATTAACCGAGGTCTAGAAAAATCGAAAAAACTAGAGCCGGCGATGCTCAAAGAGGAAAATAAATTTGAAGAGTTAAAAGTGACTGAATGGGATGTAAAATTAGACCCTATAGGAGAAGGCAATCAAAGCGCAGATAGGCTCAGTTTCCTGGGCGGTAAATTTGTCTCGGCAAATTTGAATTCCTTGGGTTTCCCGGGTTCTAATTATTCCATATCCATAGATAGCAGCGGAAAAATTATCTGGGAGACTATGCAGACATCAACCAATGGCACAGCATCCTGGCGCGGAGAAATCGAACAAGGTAAAATGAGCGGAATATTAAGCCTGCGGCAGGAGGGGAAAGAGCCGCAGGATTTTTCATTTAT
>JAGUWZ010000002.1 GCA_020062065.1 Candidatus Omnitrophota bacterium | reverse complement strand
GAAAGTAGGACATCTATTACTACATAATCCCATTGTCCCGAACAAACCGGAAACTGTTTCAGTCTTCAGTCTTGCATTATTTTTTAGATATCAATCCTTCTAAGAAAACGCAAATCTTTTTAGCCAATTCTATAGATTTCTTTGCATCCTCATAGATAGGCAAACCTTCAGGAAGCATACCTATAATAAAAGGATAACGTGTAGAAGTATAAAACTTATCTAAAAACTCAAAATCCTCCTGGAATTCTTCTAAATTATATCTTAATTGTCCGCATATTCTTGATAACTTTAAGAGGCGATGCTCTTTAGGGACTTCTTCTTTTTCTTCAATGAGCGCCTTTAGTATTTTTTCTACTGCCTGCTGAGAATGAAAGCATACTTGATTATAAATCTCTTCTTCAAAGGCTAACTCTGCCATCTTTAAATCTTCCTTCGTAAAATCTAACCAATTCTTAGTTTGTTCTTTCATAAAGAATCTTACCCTCCCGAAAGATTTCCTTTAAATAAAGATTGCCCTGATTGAGATTATTTTCTATTTCTTCAGGAGTAAAAACAAATAAATCTGTTGCCTCCTGAGGATGGGTTAGATGTAAAACCTCGTCTATTCTTTCCCAATATCGCTTCGGGGTATCTTTAATTATAAATATATCCAGATCACTTGTCTCTTTTATTTGACCAGAAGCCAAAGAGCCAAAAAGAATTACCTTTTTAGGTTGATATTTTTTTATGAGAATATCAAGGATTCTTTCTAATTCTTGTTGTAATTGTTCTTTATAACTAAAATTATCTTCTATCATGTTTTATTCCATACTCATCATTTTGATCCTGCGTGTTTGAGAATATTGATTATTTTTTCATCCACGGCATCATCTCTCTTAATTGCTTTCCCACTTCTTCTATCTTATGGGTATCCTGCGCTTCTAATAATTTATTAAAATTCGGCCTGCCCATTTCATTTTCTTTAATCCATTCTCTGGCAAATTTGCCTTTCTGGATTTCTTTTAATATCTTTTTCATTTCCTTCCGGGTCTTCTGAGTAATAATTCTTGGACCCCGGCTCAAATCGCCATAACAAGCAGTATTGGAAACCCTGCGCCGCATACCACTGATACCCACCTCTTGAATTAAATCAGTAATGAGTTTTAGTTCATGCAGGACTTCAAAATAAGCAATCTCCGGCTGGTATCCTGCTTCAATTAATGTATCAAATCCTGCTTTGATTAATTCCGTAACCCCGCCGCAAAGAACTGTCTGCTCGCCAAATAAATCAGTCTCAGTCTCTTCGGCAAATGTTGTTTCAATTACTCCTGCCCGAGTTGCGCCTATTGCCTTGGCATAAGCAAGCCCCAACTGTTTTGCATTACCCGTGGCATCCTGGAAAATAGCCAAAAGACAAGGCACGCCTTTACCTTCTTCATACATTCTCCTGACCAAAGCCCCTGGACCCTTAGGAGCAACCATAAACACATCCACGTTCTTAGGTGGTTTTATTTGTTTGAAACGGATATTAAAGCCGTGAGAAAAACATAGAGCTTTGTGGTTTTGGCTATTGGAAGCCAAACCACTGGCCTTTGGCTTGCCTTTTTTTAAATTTGGTTTAATACTCTCTGTGTAAACCTTTGCCTGGATATGATCCTGGGTAAGTATCTGAATGATATCAGCTGCCTGCGCTGCTTCAGCTGCAGATACAGGAATAAATCCGTCTTTCTTGGCTTGTTCAAAGTTAGAAGTGCCTTCCACTTCCGAGATCACCACGTTGCACCCAGAGTCGCGCAGACACAAGGACTGACCGCGTCCTTGTATACCGTAGCCGATAATAGCAATTTTCTTGTCCTTTAAAAGACTTAAATCCGCATCGTTATCATAATAAATTTTCGCCATCTTCTCCTCCTTTTTAATCAGCCCACAACTTACGGAGTGCTCGTTTTCGCTTGCCACGACGTAAGTTGTTTGGGCGAATTAACCCTGCAGTTTTCTTTAATTCAAGTAGTTAGCCTAAGAACTTGAATACAGAGAAAACTGCGGGGCAAGTTCGCACAGATAAGTTATCTCGGTTAGCCAAATAATAGCCGCCCTGCATAACTTATCTGCTCACCTACGTAGTGATAGTGTGCATCACTATCTGAGGACTCTTATCTAATACCCTAAGGAAAGCTTCTACAACCTTTGTATCAAATTGAGTACCACTGTTCTTTTTAAGTTCCGCAATAGCCTCCTCTTTGGGGAGGGCCTTACGATACGGCCTATCTGTAATCATCGCATCAAAACTATCCGCTACTGCCATTATCCGCGCACCCGGCTTTATCTTTTCTGCCTTAATCCCAAACGGATAACCCTTTCCATCATATCTCTCATGGTGCTGCTCCACTAATTCAATGACACCACCTAAAAAAACTAAGGGCCTTAAGATCTCCGCACTCTTTAAGGAGTGTAGTTTTATCTCTTCCCATTCCTGGGGGGTTAACTTACCCGGTTTAGTTAGGATGTAGTCATGGACACCTATCTTGCCTAAGTCGTGTAACTGACAGGCGTGGCTAATCTCCTCTATTTCCTTCTCTGAAAAACCCATCTCCTTAGCAATAGCCACTGCATATTCAGTCACATGTTCTGAGTGGGTCTTGGTATAATGATCCTTAGCATCAATAGTCGAGGCTAAGGCCATAATAGTACGTATGTAGGTCTCCTCCAGAGAACTATATAACCGGGCATTTTCAACAGCAATAGCAGCTTCAGCAGCTATCCCTTTTACAAGCCTGAAATCCTCTTCTCTAAAAGGTTGTCTTGACCTTTTATTGTTGACGTTAATTACTCCTATAACCTCATCTTTGACCATCAAAGGAGCACTGATAAATGAATGGGTGTAGTATTTCTCTTTACTTCTTCGGGCAAATCTTGGGTCTTTTTCAATATCATCCACCAGGACCGCTTCCTTATGCTCAGCAATCCAGCCGGAGATTGGTTCACCTGTTTTAAGTTTCGTCTGACTGATAATCTCTTTTTCTAATCCACGGGCGGCCCTAATCACTAACTCATCAGATTGCTTATCAACTAAAAGAATAGAACATATCTCCAGCTCTAAAACTGCACAGACCCTATCCACAATGGTCGCCAAGACCTCTTCTAACTTTAAGGTAGATGATATATCTTGCCCTGTCTGGTAAAGGAGACTCAGTTCCCTTGTTCTTTCTTTTACACGTTCTTCCAATTTGATATTCTGAACTTCCAACTCTTTCATTAATTTTTTGTTGGTAAGAATTAAGTTACGAAAGGCAGTTGCTCTCTTGATCACAAAAGATATTTCTTCTAGATCAAATGGCTT
>JAGUWZ010000071.1 GCA_020062065.1 Candidatus Omnitrophota bacterium | reverse complement strand
ATTAGAGTACTTTCTCCAGGTGAAACCTTATTCTTTGTTATCTCAGAAACAGTGCAGCCGCACGAAGTATTCACTCCGCTTATATTAAGAGTTTTTTCAGAAGAATTTTTCAATATAAAATCGTGTTTTAAAATTGCGTCTTTTGTTACCATCCCGAAGTCCCAAAAATTCGGCTCTGGGGGTTTTGCCTGTTCTTTTATTATATCGGCTTTCTTAACCGGGATCTCCGCCGCAGAATTTAGCGCTACTGGCCTCTGCAAATAACAGCCCGTTAAAAAAAACAAGAGAATTAGAAAAAAGATATACCTTCGCATTATTATCCTCTCCAAATTAAGAGTATCCCTAAGCTAAAAAAAAGAACCGCCAATAACAGCTTTGTAATCAAAAAATGTCTTTTTAAAAACTGCGCGAAGCGCTCAGACGTTACCCCTAATAAGGCAAAAAGAAATATTACTAACAGCGGTATGATAAAGGCGAGATTATAAAGCAACAGATAACCCAGCGCCTGAAGTTTAATTTGCGTCGTCTTTAAGATAAAGGTAATAGTAGGCAGATAAACCTGACCAGTACAGACAGCCTCTAATATAGAAACAAAAAAACCCGTGATAAAAGCAGTCAAAACTAAACTAAAAATCACAGTCTTTTTCTGCGGTTTTGAATCCTGGGATTTCCTGTAATGCAGTCCGATTAGAGAGTGAATACGGTTTTTTATCACCTGCGGTAATTGTAAAACCAACCCTTCAGTCTTTCCTGTCTTTTTATATCTGAAGAAATCATACACCGCTAACATTCCCAATATAATACTCAATATCCCGATGGCGAAATTAAAAATTCTCCTTACCAGCCAAAATCCTTTTAGGCTGTAGAAAAAACCAAAGAAACCCAGTCCGATGAGGAGGTAAGTCAGAAATACCGCTAATATAAAAAAAATGCCGATTATGGCCAATTCTTTCTTCTTATACCCTTGGAGGAGCAGAAATGAGATAAAAAAGACAATCACGGTAAAGGCGCAGGGGTTTATACCATCGATTAATCCGGCAGAGGTTACCGCCATTAAGGTAAAAGTAGAAAAATGCGCAAGTAAATTAAAAGACAATGTTTTCTCTTTTTTAATTCCCGGCTTCCCCAAAGAGTTTTCTAGCAAATCCTCCAGCCGCTGGATAATGGCATCTCTGCCGCTTAAAAAATTACCCTCAAAGAATATTACCGGAACTTTCAAATCCTGGGATATCTTGTATTGTTCTTTTAAGCCAAGGAATAATTTATAATTTTCTATATCTGCTATATCTCGGTACTCTATCTCTTCAATCCTATCTTTAAACCTTTCGTAAATCTTGGGAAAAAATTCATCTTTAACCTTGATACACTCATAGCAACTGTTAGAATAGAAAAAGATTAATTTGGTTTTAGCCGCAGGAGACTCTTCTGCGGCAAGAATACCCCCCCCTAAAAAAATAAAAAGCAACACAAGAATTGTAACTTTTGTTATTCTTATCATTATTTTAGGGGGATGAACCGAAATACCGACAGGATTTAATCTTCATAAGTTGCAATTATTCTCAAGATTTCTTTTTTATCCTTAGCTAGTTTAAGACGGTCAACAATAAATTTGTCTTTTACCAAACGGGAAATATCCGCTAGTATTTTAAGATGTCCGCCCACATTGCTCTCAGGCGAGGCGAGAATAAAAAATAAATAAGTTTTCTCTCCATCCAAAGCCCCGAAGTCCATACCCTTCTCGTGCTTGGCAAAAGCCATGATAAAATCTTTTACTTGAGTTGATTTGGCATGTGGTATAGCTACGCCATTTCCAATTCCAGTAGAACCCAGCTTCTCTCTTTTTAGGATAAGATGAAGAAACGCCTTCTTGTCTTTTAATTTCCTGGATCTCGCCATCAGATCAACCAATTTCCCAATTAATTTTTTTTTGTTATCTTCTTCTAAATTCAAAAGGATGTATTTTCCTTTTAACAGGGCAGATAACCTGACACAAGAATTTTCCATACCTGGTTAAGAACTCGCTTGTCTTTTTAAAGTCTCTTGCCTGGCGGCAACAGACTCAAAAGTTCCGCAACAAACTTTCTATTCAACTGGTATAATAATTTTTTGTCCTGGTTTTAGTTTGCTGTGATTTTTAATCTTATCTTTATTTAACTCGTAGAGATACTTCCAGCGATGACCGCTGCCTAATTCTTTTTCTGCAATCTTCCAGAGCGAATCGCCTTTCTTGATAGTATACTCTTTGGTAGAAACTTTTACTTCGCTCTCTACGGTCTCCTCTCTTTCCTCAACGTATTTTCCTTCTTCTACCTCTTTGACGCCTTCAGGTATAGCGCTGCTCACTTCCGCCACCTTGCCTCTTTCAGGCGTAGGCAGCATTATCTCTTCAACCTCGGCAATCATAAACTGGGCATTGCGGTCTCTGGCCATACCTACCAAATCAGTAATCGGAGCAATGGCATCAAGTTTGCCGCGGCTAACAATCTTAATACGTTCTTCGGCTATACCCTTATCAAGCATGAATTTCTTGACTGATTCTCCGCGTCTTTTCCCCAGTTTCTCATTATACTTCTCCGAACCGCGGATATCGCAATTACCGGTAATCAGGATATTTGCCTTAAGGTTCTTTTCAAGAATCTTGAGCGTATCTTCCAATACTACAAGTGCATCCGGCCTTAAATCCGCTTTATCAAAATCAAAATAAACTTTTACATTCTTAATAATCTTTTTAATCAAGAGAGACGGACGCATCTCTCTGGGGTGGGCCGGCGGAAGCTCTTCCTCTTTATAATCAAAGATAATCTTATAGACATAGACAAATCCACGGTTACCCCAGGGTTTAGCCTGACCTGGTTGAGTCGGCCACCACCAATAACCACCACGTTGTTGGTCTTTCACCGGTGCGGGTTTGGCATCTGTAGGCCACCAGGCGAACTTTTTCTGCAACTCCTCCATTTCTGCTTTCTTGCGGGCTTGCCTATCTGAGGCGCAACCTGCAAGTGTTAAACTTAACAAAACAACCACAAATAAAAGACTTTCTCGACTAAGTTTTCTTTCCATTATCCACCTCTTGGTTAGATTTTTGTTGATAATTTCCCGGCTGATAACTTCTCCGGAAACTCTAAATAAAAGAATGCCATAATAAAAGTTTATTATACTCTAAAAAGTGTCTTTGTCAAGACCAGCCAAATTACACATTTTTCAGGCAATATTTGTTTTGTGTAATTTTGTGCGTCTTGCACAAACTAAAAAGAGAAGAGAGAAAATTGCAGCAATAACAAGAAATCTATTTAATTATCCAACCAGAATGGCCTTCTCTCGTTATCGTTGACGAGCTTAAATATTACATCAACTATCTTCGTATCAAATTGCCAACCACGGCCTTTATCTAATTCCTCCAATGCCTTTTCTAATCCTAAACTCTCCCGATAAGGCCGATATGAGGTCATTGAATCCAAAACATCGCTGGCTGCCAAAATACGCCCCTCAATGCTGATTTCGTCTTCCTTTAATCCCCGAGGATATCCTGAGCCATTTAAACGCTCGTGATGCTGATATACTGTTTCTGCTAAAGAAAAGGGGAAATTTATATCTTTAATGATTTCGTAAGAATTTTTCACGTGTTCCTGGATCAGGCGGTATTCTGCTTTATTTAATTTGCCTGGTTTGTTCAAGATATCCAGAGGAATGGAAATTTTACCCAAATCGTGCAATTCTGCGGCCAGTTTTATACTCAGCAGCCGATCTTCATTCCAACCCAGTTCTTTCCCAATTTGCTCAGAGATATTTGCTACTTTGTGATTATGGCTGAAAGTATACGGGTCACGCATCTCCATAGTTTTACCTAACGCAGCAAATGCATTTTTTAACATTGTAAGACGGTCTTTTTCCAGATTGGCATAAGCAGTCATGTCTCTGGTTAGCCCCATTGTTCCAATAATTTTTCCTTTCCTGTCATACATAGGAATCTTTGTAGTGATTACCTGGTTCCAGGTACCATTAGGAAGGAGTGTACGCTCGATTTTTCCCACAATAGGTTTTCCGGTATGCAAGACATAGTTATCATCTTCGAACATTTTTTTGGCTTGATCGTAGGGGAAGAAATCAAAATCTGTTTTGCCTAAGATTTTATCGGACTCAAGACCCATACCTTTGGCATAAAAATTATTTACCTTTGTAATTCGATTATTGCGGTCTTTAAAATAAATTGCATCGGGAATATTGTCTAACAAACCTTGAATAATATCCCTTTCTAAAGCTAATTTTTCTTCCATTTCTTTATGTGCAGAAATATTTTCGATTATCCCTTCTATATAATCTAGTTTATCTTCGCTGACTACTTTTGAAGCAGTGATAGCTATCCAAACGGTAGTACCTTCTTTATGTTTAAAAACAGTTTCAAAAAAATTTACTTTTTGGTCTTGAGCGAGAATCTTGAAAAATTCCTCCGCATCCTGCGCTTGAGCGAATAAATCCTTAAAGTTTCTTGCCTTTAACTCTACTTTACAAGAATAACCCAACATTCTAACCAGGGCAGAGTTAATAACGATAAATTTTCCTTCTCGATCGATAGAGCACTTAAAAAGCCCTATCCCCAGATTATCGGCTGTAGTAATATTAAGATGAAAAGTGTCTTTCATAATTTAACAATGTCGGTTATCTATTAGCCAATTTAAGAACTATCTTTTAAAACGCAGATACACGCAGAT
>JAGUWZ010000085.1 GCA_020062065.1 Candidatus Omnitrophota bacterium | reverse complement strand
GGTTGATAATTACCAAGATGATTATAGCTACTGATAGGAAATCTCCCCAGATTTTTGTCGTTGAAGCTTCAGCAGGCTCAGGAAAAACATATTCTTTGGCTCAAAGATACCTCAGACTTTTGATAAATCCCCATCTAAAATTACAAGAAATCCCCCTAAAAACAATCCTGGCTATTACCTTTACGAATAAGGCAGCTATTGAGATGAAAGAAAGGATACTGGAGTTCTTAAAAGATATCGCCCTTAACCAATTCAAGAATGATGAAGAAAAAAAAGAACTACTTAAATACCTTGATGTGGATATGGAATATGCTAAGTCTAAAGCGCACCTGATAATGGATGAAATCATTAAAAACTATAATTTCTTTCAGGTCCAGACCATAGATAGTTTTATTAACGCGATTCTTTCTGGATGTGCTTTTCGTCTTAATCTTTCTGCGCATTTTAAGATCAAAGATGAATATGAGGAATATCTGGCTTATAGCCTCGATAAACTCATAGACCGCGCAGCGCAAGACAAAGAAGTTAGGGGGCTTTTTGATGAGTATCTCAAACAATACCTTTATCTGGAAAATAAAGCCAGTTGGTTTCCTAAACGCGATATTCTCTCTATAATTTCGAGTTTATTTGATGATAGCAATGTTTATGGCGCGCCTTTTAAGAAATATAATCTAAAAGATAAAAATGAAATATTCTTACGCAGGAGAAAAATCATTCAGCTTATGCAAGAGTTGCGTGACAATGAGCCGGCGGGAACGAATCAGGCTATTTTTGGTGGCTTCAAAAACAAGTTAGAAAAATACGAAGCCAGTCTTGATATCGAAGAAATTTCGCATATTTTTATTCCCGAGAACTTTCCCATTAGAAAAGGTTTTGCTGTCCCCCGGAAAGTAAAAAAGATATGGGAAGACATTCGCAGCCAGATAGGCATTTTATATGAAACTGAGGCGCTGGCGCTCTTTAACTGTTACATCGATATATACGATTTGGTTTACGAAGATTTTCGGCAAATAGCCAGCAGAGAAGACGTGGTATTCCTTACAGAGCTTAACCGTAAGGCCAGGATTCTCTTTGATGAGCAAGCGATAACTGTCCCTGAACTTTATTACAGACTGGCAACTCGTTTCAATCATTATCTTATCGACGAGTTTCAGGATACGAGTTCTCTGCAATGGAAAAACCTCTCGCCTATGGTCGAAGAAGCACTCTCTAAAGGAGGAAGCCTTTTTTACGTAGGAGATAAAAAACAGGCTATCTTTCGTTTCCGCGGCGGAGATACCTCTTTGTTTGATAATGTAAAATTACAATTTAGTCATTTTTCAAATTCACACAATTATCTCAAGGATAACTACCGAAGCCTAAAGGAATTAGTTGAGTTTAACCATGCGGTATTTTCGCAGCATAATTTAAAAAGATTTTTGCGTGCAAGACAAAATTATCAGAAAAATAAAGATTCATCTGTCAGCTTTAATGACAATGATATGGAATATATTTTATCTAATTTCAGCGGGGTGAGACAAAATAGCAAAATTGACAGTGGCTCAGGATATGTAAAAATAGAACGAGTCTCTATTGATACAAAAGAAGAGAGTGATGAAATAATTAAAACTAATTTGATAAGGCTTATCCAGGAACTCAAAAACAGCTATCTTGGTTATAAAAATATCGCTATTCTCTGTAGGAAAAACCAGGAGATCGAAGAAGTGACTTCCTGGCTGCTTGAAGAAGGTGTTCCGGTAGAATCAGAAAAAACCCTTAACATTAAACAACACCCTTTGATTAAAGAAATCGTTTCCTTTCTAAAATTTTTAAACTCTCCCATTGATAATCTTTCCTTCGCCTCTTTTATCTTGGGAGATGTCTTTTTAAAGGCAGCAAACTTTAAAAAAGAAGAAATCAATGTTTTTCTTTTTAACTTACACCTAAACAAGGATAAAAATGATGTCTTAGTTTATTTATATCGTTGCTTCCGCAGGCAATATCCTGAGGTCTGGGATGAATTGCTCGATAAATTTTTCAAAAATGTAGGATTTATGCCTTTGTATGAACTTGTCATCAGCATTCTGGGGACTTTCGAAATCCCTGAACGTTTTCCTGAAAGTCAGGGTTTTATCATGCGATTTTTGGAACTGGTAAAAAAACAGGTTAATGAGGAGAACGCAAGTTTATCTTCTTTTTTGGACTATTTTGCGGTTGCTAAAAACGAGGATTTATATGTCAACGTCGCAGAAACTGATGCGGTTAAGATTATGACTATCCACAAATCCAAAGGGTTGGGATTCCCAGTGGTAATAATTCCCTTTTTAGAAATAGACGTGGCGGTTAGTTCTACAAGAGTTAGAAAACCCTATCTAGTCTATCCTGACGAGGATTATTTAAAACTGTTAAAACTCAGTAAAACCTATCTTTCATTTTCTAAAGTTTTAGAGAAAATCTACAGAAGCGAATATAGGCGAAGTTTGCTTGATGAATTAAACAGTGTTTATGTAGCTTTTACCAGAGCGCAACTTGAGCTTTATGCTTTTATTCCCAAGAAGAGTGCGAACAATTTTAATCTGGCAAATTTTCTTATTCCCGATGAACTTCTGGAAAAGAAAGAGAAGATAGAACATCGCATTGAGGAAAAGAAAATACCTGTTAAGAATGTCATTTCGCCTTCTAAATATAAGAACTGGATTCCTTATTTAAAAGAAGAATTTATGGATAAGTCGCAGATTGAAACCCGAAAGAAAATTTTAGAGGGTGAAATAATTCATCGCATACTTTCCTTTATTGGCAATTTGTCAGAAGAGGATAAAGATACTGCAATATCCGCTGCCATCTCTAAGGCGCGGCTTTTATTCCCTCAGGTTTTAGATTTTCAAAAATTCGAAGAAACTATAGTAAAGTTATTAAGCGCAAAAAGCTTACAACCTTTCTTCTATGTTAAAGAAGCCAGAGTATATAGGGAAAAGGAGGTGGTGAATAAAAACGGCCAAACCAAAAGAATTGACCGGCTGATCATCCAAGACTCTGGGGTAACCATTATTGATTACAAAAGTTTAAAAATTGAAAACGAAGATTATCGTAAGCAAATGCTGGATTATATCTTTTTAATCAAAGATTTGTTTCCTGGAAAGCGCATAGTAGGATTTTTGTTATATCTGGATGATTTAAGTTTGGAGGAAGTGCATGGATAGAGTGGTAACTTTTAGTTTCGCGGACGATTTTATTAAAAAACTGGCTTTATTTATCGAGACAAATTACAAAAGCCAGGATAATGATTTAAGCCGACTTGCTTTGGTTTTTGGTGGCAAGAGGCCCGCGCTATTTTTAAAAAGGGAATTGGCAAGAAGTTTTAAAAAAAGTTTTTTCCCACCTGTTTTTTTCTCTATGGATGAATTTGTAAGTTATTTGGTATCTAAAAAAGGACATTACTTAAAGATTAATGAAATGGATAGCTGTTTCCTGCTCTATCATCTTGCCCGTGAAATTCTCCCGGATATGCTTAAAGGCAGAGAAACTTTTTCAAAGTTTTTGCCCTGGGCAAGAGAGATTCTTGTATTTATTGAACAGCTTGACCTGCAAGATTTGCCGCTTGAGGCCTTGGAAGGTATACAGCTTGCCGCCAATATAGGCTATGAAGTGCCGGAAAACATAAATATTTTGCTGCAAAATATTATTTTATTGAGG
>JAGUWZ010000056.1 GCA_020062065.1 Candidatus Omnitrophota bacterium | reverse complement strand
GTTCATCTCCTGGCGGATTATCTTCTCGATATTCTCCAATACTTTTAAACCCAAAGGCAGATATGTATACACACCTGCCATGAGCATCCTCACTAATCCGGCACGCAGCATTAATTGGTGGCTCTCTGATTCTGCTTCCTGCGGTGATTCCTTTAAAGTCGGAATAAATGTCTTAGTCCAGAGCATTTCTTAAACCTCAGAATTTACCGATCTCTTTTATTAACACATCCACACATTTATCTGCCGAAACTTTTCTAACCGCCTTGTCCTTCTTAAACAAAATTCCTTCTTTTTTACCAAAAGCAATACCTAAATCCGCCTGTCTTGCTTCGCCTGGACCATTAACTACACAGCCCATTACTGCCACTTTCATTGGCCGAGCTTGTAGCTTGCAGCTTGTAGCTTGTAGCTGACGTTCTAAATCCTTAACTATCTTGACTAAATTAACTTCGCAGCGACCACAAGTCGGACAACTAATAATTTCCGTTCCGAAGCGGCGCAACCCCAGGGATTCCAAAACAGCCTTGGCTGCCCTGACTTCCTCTACAGGCTTCTCTGTAAGCGATATCCTTATTGTATCACCAATTCCCTCTAATAGCAAAACACTTAAGACAATGGTTGATTTTACTATTCCCGAAGATGGAATCCCTGTGGCTGTAATGCCTAAATGGAAAGGATAATCGCAGAATTTTGTCATCTTACGATATGCCTCTATGGTATCAAAAATATTGGACGTTTTCAAAGAAACCACAATATTATAAAAACCAAAATCTTCCAAAATTTTTATATAATCTACTGCGCTTCTTACCATTTTATCCGCTGGTGACTTCTGACTTTGTAACCTTATGAGCTTATGAGGCTGCAATGAACCAGAATTAAGCCCTACCCTTATAGGGATGCGGGCAAGTTTTGCTGCGCGGCTAACTTCTTTTAATTGGTCCTTTTTATAAATATTGCCTGGATTCAAACGTATTTTATCCACACCGCTGTCTATTGCTTCTAAAGCCAACTTCCAGTCAAAATGAATATCGGCAACCAAAGGGATATCTATATTAGGCTTAATCTTAGCTATGGCTCTGGCATCATCTCTATCCTTTACCGCAATCCGCACAATCTCGCAACCTGCAGATTCAAGTTCCTCAATCTGCTTTATGGTTCTTTCGACATCAGAAGTCTTAGTCTTAGCCATGGACTGTATGGCAACCGGATTATTGCCGCCAATACGGACATTCCCGATTTTTATTATTCTGGTTTCCCTTCTTTTGATTCCAGCCATGTTAAATGAGCAGATAACCCAGCACTAATTTCACCTTATCAAGTTGAAACTAGAGAAATTAGCGCTGGGTAAGTTCGGACAGAGACTTACGAACGCTTTGCTCCGTAAGTCTCGTCCTCGCTTATTTTGAAAAAAACTTAACCATTTTGTCCACAAACCCGAATCTTACCAAGTCATTATACGACACCAAAATCGCCAGAATAATGATAAAACTTAATCCGACGCGGCTAAAAATCTCCTCGGCTTTTTTGCTCAAGTATTTTCCCCTTATTTTCTCAACACCTAATAATAAAATATGTCCGCCGTCTAATGCTGGAAGCGGCAAGAGATTAAATATAGCCAGACTTAAACTTAAAACCGCCGCCAGATGCGCGAGCGCAATTATTCCCATTTTTCTTGCTTGCGAGGTTACGAAAAAGATACCCAGCGGTCCGCTTACAGATTCCCTTATTGAGATCTTGCGCCGCATCATCAGCCACAGGGCGTTATAGGTTAGTCCAGTAAACTTGAGGGTTTTGTCTATACTCATGACGAATGATTTTAAAAAACCGTGTCTTATCTTTATGGTTTCGTTTATATCGGGTTTTATTCCGATTAAACCCAGATTACGTTTCTGACCTAAAATATCTTCCAAGGGTGTTTGTTTTATCTTAACCACAAAGTTATATTCTTTATCGTTTCTTAAAAGAGTTATAAGAACTTTTTCTTTTGATTTGTTTGACTGGATACTTTTCTGCAGGGCTTCCCAGAAAGCCACTTTTTTACCTTCAACCGCAATAATTTTATCACCGACCGCTATCCCCGCCTCTTTTGCTCCCATTTCATCAATCAAACCACCCACCTTGGTGGTAAGCGTGGGATATCCCAAAAAGAATACCATCCAGAAAACCAAAAATCCCAATAGGTAATTAAGCAGCGGCCCGCAGAATATTATGCCGAAACGTTTAAACACTGGTTGAGAGAGATACTCATCTGAATTGCCTTTATATTCGTCTAAATTATCTCCGGCAAGTTTTACATAACCGCCCAAAGGTATGGCACAAACAATATACTTTGTTTCTTTTCTTCTAATAGAAAAGATTTTCTTACCGAAACCAAGGGAAAATTGCTCAACCCTTACACCGGATTTTTTGGCCACAATAAAATGTCCAAACTCATGAACAATTATTAGAATACTTAAGAGTAAAATAAATACGATTAATGAAAGCATATTAATGAGGATACCCCGCACCTTTTTTGAAGGTGCGGGGTATACCTAATTTAGTTTCTCGATGATCCTTTGCGTCTGGATTCTGGCCCAGAGATGAGCATCTAAAATATCTTCCAGATTAGGGTTTTTGACTGCGTTGTGTCTATCCATTACGCCCTCTATCACTTTCGGAATAGAAATAAACTTAAGTCTTTTTTTTAAGAATTCAACGACACTGACTTCATTGGCAGCGTTTAACACGCAAGGAGCAGTCCCGCCGGTATAGGCTGCACGATAAGCCAGGTCCAAACAGGGAAATCTTTTAAAATCAGGCTTAGTAAAACTTAAAAATTTTAATTTAGAAAAATCAAGAAAACTAAACGCAGTGTTTAACCTTTCCGGGAAAGAAAGTGCGTATTGAATCGGTATGCGCATATCCGTAACCGACAATTGCGCCATAATTATTCCGTCTACAAATTCAACCATCGAATGTATTATTGACTCAGGATGAATAACAATCTTTATTTTATCTGCAACAATGTTAAATAAATACATCGTTTCTAAAATCTCAAAACCCTTATTCATCATCGTTGCTGAATCTACGGTTATTTTCTTGCCCATCTTCCAGCGTGGATGTTTCAAGGCCTGGCGAATTACAATGCCCTTTAACTGTTTTTTATTCCATCCCAAAAAAGGTCCTCCGGAAGCAGTGAGGTAGATATTTTTTACTTTATTACTATCCTGCCCAACAAGACACTGCCAGATTGCAGATTGCTCACTGTCTATAGGAATAATTCTCGTTTTATTGTCTCTTGCTTTTTGTCTAATTAATGGACCTGCCATAACCAAGGCCTCTTTATTAGCCAGACAGACCTCCTTTTTATTTTCGATTGCCTTTATTAGAGGCATAAGCGCCATTGAACCGCATATAGCTAATACGACCGTATCTATATTTTTTTCTTTACAAAGCTCTTCTATTCCTTCAAGACCCCCCAAAATCTTTGTTTGGGCGTTTAATCTGCGTTTTAAACTTAAGGCTTTCTGTTTATCTGTAACACAAACTTTCTCTGGATTAAAGGTCTTTATCTGCTGATATAAGAGCTCAATATTGGAATGCGCGCCTAAAGCTACAACACGAAACTTATCAGGGAAGTTTTTGATAACCTCCAATGCGTTTTGACCAATAGAACCTGTTGAACCTAATATGGCTATTCGTTTCATTGCTCTTCTAACCAATTCCAAGGGAAAACACTATACGATTTAATAATACCTCAATACAATCGTAATATAAAAATAAAACACCGGCGCTGTAAAAAGCAAACTGTCAATCAAATCCAAAACCCCGCCCATTCCCGGAATAATATTCGCGGAATCCTTTATTCCGCAGTCCCTCTTTATTAAAGATTCGGAAAGGTCGCCTAACTGAGCAAAAATTCCCAAAAAAACGCCGATAAAAAGAATGTGTAAATATGAAAAAGGCAAGATTGCCTTGCACGCCAAAGCAGCTAATACACTAAAGATAATTCCTCCAATTGAACCTTCCACTGATTTGTTAGGGCTGAGATGAGGCATAAGTGGCGTTTTGCCGAAACGCGAACCAATTAAGTAAGCCCCAATGTCGCCTAATTTGGTAATAGTTAATATGCTGGCAAAAAAACCTATTCCACTAGATAAGAGGCGAATTTTTATCAAAAAACTAAAAAACCAGGAAACATAAAGTATCCCAAATAGGGTTGTAGAAATCCCCACAACTGCCCCTTGAGTCTGCCTGCGTTTAAACTGCATGATAATAAGGAACAATAAAGCCAGAAGAATAAACAAAAGCTCCCATTTCTTGGTAAGCTCAAAGCGAAACATTATAGAAAGCGGAATGATTGCGCCTATTCCTATGCCAAAATATTTATATATACTTATCCCTTTTTGCTCTAACATCGTGAAAAACTCATAGAGCCCCAGGATGGTCATTATGGTTATCAAGAAATAAAATATCCAATTGTTAAATATGACTGCAATAACAATTCCGATAAGTATAAGTGAGCTGATTATTCTAGGTATAAGCATATCT
>JAGUWZ010000103.1 GCA_020062065.1 Candidatus Omnitrophota bacterium | reverse complement strand
ACTAGTTATTAAATCGCCTCTATCTGTTTCTTTTAATTTGTGTCATCTCTGTATAGTTCATTGGTTATATAAAGGTTAATAATTCACGGAGTAATTTCTGTTTCTCTTGGCTAAGCGAGCTTGTTTTGTTATCTAAAACCTGGGTGGTTTTTAAAATTTCGTAACGTTTTTAAGGAACATCTTACAGACACATCTAAATCAAAGAGTAGTGGCAATTCACGACGTTTTTTCCTACAGTTCCTAATTCTTTAGAAGTAGAAATAACCAAACCATGGATATCCTTTACGCGCGAAATCTGTAACCACTTTATTAAGGAAGTTACTCGCCCATAATCAATAGTTGAAGATAATTTCACTTCAATAGGATAAACCATCTTGCCAGTTTCAATTAAAAGATCTACCTCTAATCCGTCTGTACTGCGATAGTAATAAAGCGAGCAAGGGTCCGCAAAAGCAGAAAACCGCTTGTAAAACTGAGTAATACAGGCAGTCTCAAATAAGGCTCCGCTCATTGGGCCTGAGAGCGCATGCTGTTCGTTTTGTTGTAGGCCTACAAGGTATGAAACAATACCTGTATCAATAAAATAACACTTAGGTGCCTTGATAATTCTCTTGCCGAAATTTTTATGATACGGCATCAAGAAAAAAATAATCCCGCTTGCCTCAAGGAGCGTAAGCCACGATTTAATGGTAGGAACTGAAACGCCGATATCCCGCGATAGAGTAGAACAATTGAGCTCTTGGGCCGTGCGTGCTGCCAGAAGCTTTACAAATCTCTCAAAATCATGCAGGTTTGACTGTTTTATATATCCGCGGATATCCCGATCAATATAGGTTTGCAGATAACTGGAAAACCATAGTTTACGCGATATTCTGCTATTAAGAACTATCTCGGGGTATCCACCCTGCAAAATCCACTTGCCAAACGGCACAACTTTATTTGGAAGTTTCTTGGCTTGAAAAAGCTCGTTTATAAATCCGTCTGCTTCGCTTAAATGAGACCTCGTATTTTTTTGCTCTTCTTCCAGAGAAAAAGGGAATAAATGCAAAATAGCAATGCGACCAGCTAAAGTTTCGCTAATGCCCTTCATTAGAGCCCATTGTTGAGAGCCTGTTAAAACCCACTGACCAGGCTTCTTATTATGCTCAATACGGGCTTTAATATGAGATAAAAGGCTGGGGGCGTTTTGGATCTCATCAATAATCACGGGCGGCGGGTATTTTTCCAGGAAACCGCGCGGATCCTCAATAGCCAGCGACCGTATATCTATTTCATCGAGAAGCACATAATTATATCCTTTAAGAAATGCTTTTGACAAAGTAGTCTTTCCCGATCGTCTTGGTCCGCCGATAAAAACAATGGAAAAAGATTCTACGGCTTCTTTCAAGGTTTTTTCAATTAAACGCTTTATATACATACTTGCTATTTTAAAGTATAACTTTAAATTGTCAAGAGTTTTCTATATGTGTGTCGGGCTATTATCAGATACTGTCATTTTCTGACAAAATTATTGATACTTTTTTCTTTGGAGGCAAGAAATAATAATGCCCTAACCATTTGCAACCTTAAACGATAAAGACAACCTTATTATTGCAAACAGCCAGGGTTTTATTTATCTCTCAATGCCTTTTCCGAGACAAATATGTGGCTGCCCGAACTGGACGCCAGACGAACTTCACAAGCTTAAGAGATTCACCTACTTGTGAAAATGACCGTCCGCCGTTTCAAGCGTGGTTTTATTTATTTGGGCAACTAAATTAATCCGGAATCTTATAATAGGCGTTTCTGCCCTTTCCTACAAGCTCAATCAGCCTTGCGTCTATTAACTTGGAAATCTCTTTCAACATTGCCTGGCGCGTTATGCCAAACATATCCCTTAAATCTTTATTGCTAACCTTGCCTTTTTCTTGAATACGCTCTAAGATTTTTATCTGCTTCTGGGTTAACTCTATTCTTTCCCCTTCTTCTATCTTTAGAGTAAGCCCTATTTTTTCAATAGAATCTTTAACCTTATCTATAGAATATAAAACGCCATCCGTAAAATATTCAAGCCATCTCGTTATATCGCCCTTGTCTGTCTGGACTGTTTTTAGCGCTGCGTAATAGTCGGACCTATTTTCATCATAAAAATCATCGAGGGCAAAAAATCTGCGATGATCAAAGCCGCTTTTATATAGAATTAACGCTGCCATTAATCTGGCTGTCCGGCCATTGCCATCGATGAACGGATGAATTCTTGCAATTTCATAATGAACAATGCCCGCAAGAATTACAGGGTTTATTTCTTTTATCTTATCCGAATTAAGCCAGTCCAGAAACTCAGATACCAGCCGAGGCACATCCTTTGTTTTTGGCGGTATATATTCTGCAACTTCTTTAAAGCGTGTTCCGTCAAAGATGCGCCTGCCTACAAAAACCGCGCGGTCTCTAAGTATGCCACAATCTTTTTGATATCGCAGGGTGCCGGTAGTAAGAGTCTCGTGAATTTTGAGAAAGAGCTTAACGTCTACTATTTTCTTGGCCGCGTATTCGGGAATCGAATCCAACGCTTTGAGGTAATTTAAAACCTCATCCTTATCTTTTGCCATAGCCGTAATATCTTTGTTCTCGGCTAAGGCAGTAACCTGCTCAAGATTTAAGTTATTACCCTCGATACTCGTGGATGAGTGGGCGTTATGAATCCGGGCTTCTTTTTTTAGCTTCAATTCCCATTTGGGGATAAGCTTGGCCTGTTCAATAACCTCTCTGCCCGCTGCAATCTTAGTGAGATTATTGACGATTTTATTGGTAATTTTATACTTTGGCTTAAATGGCATGGCATTATTATAGCAAATGACAACCTAAATGACAACCTAAATGACAACCAATTTT
>JAGUWZ010000027.1 GCA_020062065.1 Candidatus Omnitrophota bacterium | reverse complement strand
TTTTTTGGTTCTTTATATTTTATTTGACGTTCATTTAATTGTATAATAAAATTATATATAATGATCTTAACCGAAATACTATTGATTCTAATTTTTATCAGGCCTTTTATCTCTTCCCGTGCTTTTGCTTACCTAAATTATATATACTCGGCTTTACTGCTTATCTTTTTAATCATCTGGTTTATATTTAAAGACCTGCCTTTAAGCAAAATTAAATCCTTAAAATATCCTCTGGTTTTGTTCTCTCTAGCCCTGATTATTTCACTGGTTTTCTCAATAAATAAATTCAATGGCCTTGCGGAACTCTATAAATACATAAACGGTTTTCTCTTATTGCTCATCGCTGTTTCTTTAGGTGATGAAGATAAGATACGCCTTATCCGAACCATCATCTTAACCAGTTTTATTATCAGCCTCTTAGCCATCGAGCAATATTTTTTTGGCTTTGGCCATATATTAAATTATATATCTAAAGAAAAATCTATCAGCTCTTTTGTCTTAGACTATGTGTCCCAAAAACGGGTATTCTTTCCTTTTATTACCCCTAACACTCTGGCAGGATATCTGATTCTTATAATCCCTCTTGTTTTAATAATCAAAGGTAAAAAGAGATGGATTATCCTTTTACTTTTGTCATTTGCCCTATTTCTTACAAAATCAGTGGGTGCCTCTTTAAGTCTATTCTTAGGCGTATTATTTTATCTGCTTTTAAGAAAAGGTTTTTCTCTAAAGAGACTTGCATTGTTAATAATTGCGGCGATGGGTTGCATATTTGTTTTTATTTTAAGAGAGGTGGGGAGATCTGAACATATGCTGCCTATCTTTTCAATAGCCAGAAGGCTGGATTATTGGCGGGATACTTTAGAAATAATCAAGGCGCATCCGATTACAGGCATAGGTATAGGGAATTTTAATCTTAGTTTAAGCCGTTACGCCCACAATTCTTACCTCCAAATCTGGGCAGAGATGGGGATTTTGGGAATTGTCTCAATTTTATGGCTGAGCATTGCGGTGTTTAAACATGCCGTTAAAAATATCCGGGTCTCTTTGGATAAAAATCAACTGTTTGGCTTAATTATCGCCAACGCAGTATTTCTTATTCATAATTTTGTTGATTTTACCTTTTTTTTACCGGAAGTAAATTTAATCTGGTGGGTTATTCTGGGGTTGACTGCCGGAACTCTTCCATCCGCGCCCTAATGCAGGGGCAACCCGATGTGGTTGCCTAAATTGAGATTTCACCTGGCTCCTAGCTTATTACCTTCTAACATCTTCTCTCTGGTATGAGCTACTTCACAAAAATAATCAACTGGCTTATCTAATTCTCCTGTTTCCAAATGAGAGTGCGCCGGACACCAGATGCACAAATTAATAATGGGGCACTTGCGGCACTTTTCCAAAAACTCGCTTTGATTTGAACGCATATCTCGCACCCAAGGAACAAAATTCTCCCAGGCATCTTTTAAGCTTCCTTTCTTTATGTCATAAATACAATCCGGATGCCACAAAGAAGAGCAGGGTCGGAAAAAACCATCGTAACTTACACTAAAGCTGCCATTACCTGCTCCGCAATGGAATAAATGATTACAATTAATATACTGGGCTTGCGGCATAATAAGTCTATCGCAACTTTTTTCTAAAGCACCAAAACGCTCATTATCAGCTTTTTCTAGAGTTACGATTTCCTCCGCGGTAAGCCGCTCTGATTTTATCTCTTGGTTTCTTTTGTTATCAGCGTCAAATCTTAAGTGCAGGAACGGATCAAAGCGGAAATAATCTCTGGAACTTTTGCGGCAGAACTTTGCAATCTCAGGTAACTCCTGAACATTTGAGCGCAAGGCCATAGCCTTAAGGCGCACCTTAATGCCACCTTCTAACAAAAGATTTAACCCGCGTCCGAAGGCGGCGAATGAGCCTGGTTTTCGCGTTACGCGCTCGTAGGTTTCTCTGGTTACGCCGTAAACCGTTACTTCAATATCCCGCGGAGGATATTTCTTGAAGAAATCAATATGCTCCTTAGTAATCAATGTGGCGTTGGTAAAAACCGAAATCAGAAGGCCTTTTTTCTTTAACTCAAGATAAATATCAAAAAAGTCTTCCCTTAGAAGCGGCTCCCCACCTGTAAGAAGGCACCACAAAGCGCCTAATTCAACTGCCTGCTCAACTATATCTTTAATTTCAGCAAAAAAAAGTTCTCTTTCTTTTGCCTTTTTATCATTGGCTGGTAAATTTATATAACAATGCCTGCAGTTATTATTACAACGGTCAGTTATTTCTAAATCAAAAGAGATGAGGTTTCTTCTATCCTTCATCTTTTTCCAAAGGGTAAATTCAGGCAAGGGGATATGGAAAGTGTAAGGTTCGCCAGGCCGGGGTTTGGAATTCATATTATGGACTTTATGGCATTTCTAATAGAAAGTGGTAATAACCTCCAAAGCAAAAGAAGCAAATACCATACCCTTATTCTGCTCAATAACGCAATGATTAATCGTTCTTGGCCCAAGCCAAGAAAAATATCCTTATTCTTTCTTTCTATTTTAGTAACGTATCCTAAAATTTTTTCTTTTGGTATTAAGCCATCTGCATCGAAGGCATTATCTCCTTTAATGAGATAAAGGCCGTTTTTCTGATCAATTATCCTATGTATAACTAAGTTAGGGTTAATAAACCCAGT
>JAGUWZ010000142.1 GCA_020062065.1 Candidatus Omnitrophota bacterium | reverse complement strand
TTGCTTCTATGATTTTTATTTTATTCTGCTCTTGCAAATTACGCAACGAAGTAAAATACCCATCTAAATAATTTCTTTTTTTTGAATAAATAATGGCTAGATAATCCAACAGGTTATTCTCATCGTAAAATTCCAGTATTGGTTCGTAATGAACAACTAAACCGGGTCTTGATTTTAATAGAAATGAAAGAAGTTTTCCATGTTCCGTACCAATTTGTTCCAGGGAATGTATGGTTATTATGGCACTTCCCCGTTTAATTGGTTTTTCCATAGGAGGGTTTAACATATCAAAAAGTTCGCCTTTTATATTTCTTTCCAAAGAGGATGCAATATAGTCAGCAATTTCCACTGAAGTCGTTGACCAGTCAAGTCCGAAAAGGTTTTTTTGTGGATAAAGTTCGCTAAGCATAAAAAGATTTTGGCAACTTCCGCAACCGATTTCGTAAACTGTAGTAAATGAAGAAAGGTACTTATGCAGAATTAAACGCCTGGCAAGAGTAAAGAGGTCATATTCAAGATTAAGATTACCGCTAATTATGAGCCGATTATTAAACCTCAAGAATTTGCCAAGACGGAAGTAAGCCGGTTTAAGGTTATCCGACGTTATACCTTTTCTTTTTATAGCCTCAAAATTTTCTTTCCATCCTTTTTCGAATACCTCTAAGTTCTCTTCTTTAGTTCTGGCTATCTGTGTTGAATTAATTTTTTTTAGCACATCAAGCATGTATTCCGAAGTCCTTCTTTTTCCGGCTTCTTTGTAACGGGTATCAATCTTGGCGATAAAAGATGAAAAGTCAGCAGGTAAATCAGAAAGCCGGCAATTAAACATCCGCATAAAGTCTTTCTTTTCGATTTTATTTTCTTTAAGAAGGTTTGAGGCTATCTTCAACTTTTAGTGACCTCCATAGAATACCACTGCACTGTATCTCTTAATCCTTGTTCAAAAGGGACTCCAGGCTCAAAATCCAAGACGCGTTTTGACTTGGATATATCCACGAGCCTGAACGGAATGGATGTTGGTTTTGAACTATCAAATATAATCTGCGCATTCTTATGTCTGGCAGCATCAAGAATAATTTCCAGTGTTTCCTTTATGGTGAATCCTTTGCCATAACCTATATAGCTGGGTCGCAGTTCGGATATTTCTCCAACATCAATAAACAGGCCCGAGCAAGGTCTGAAACATGAAGAAAATCCCTTATTTCGTTGCCGGTTCCCCAAACCACGTAAGGATTTTCTTTCTCAACAGCTCTTCTTATGAGTGCGGGGATTACATGGCTACTCAAGGGGCTAAAATTATCCCAGCGGCCATAGATAGCAGTAGGTCGAACTATAGCGATTTTCATCTGGGATTTCGAACTAATAAACTCCCCTAACTTTTCCAGATATCTTCTCATCCAACCATAGCCAAAATAAGAAGAATGGGGTGGTCCATTCCACATCTCATCTTCCTTTATAGGATAATCAGCTACAGGATAAGCGGTACTACTGCTAAACAGTAAAAATCTTTCTACCCCCCTCCGCCCAGGCGGCTTGCAGCATCTGAGCAGTTAAAACAAGATTTGTAGAAATTGCCGCCATTGAATCGATAGAAGTTAGACCTGCAGCAGCAACTGCGCCGGCAGCATGGAAAATATAATTTACTCCCTTACACACTTTTAGGCAATCTTTTAGCTGCATTAAATCAGCGGGGAAAGTCTGAATCTCTTTATCTTTTAGAATCAAGGGACGCTTGTGTATGGGCAGGCGCACTTTTGCGCCTTGCTTAAGAAGCTGTTCGACTATATGCGTGCCTACAAAACCCGTGCCGCCAGTAACCAAAACCAGTTTATTTTGATAAAACATTTTTCCCTACTTTACTTTTTCTATTTTTTTCTGCACAATGTTTCTTATGGATTTCACATCCAAACCCAGTTTAGATCTGATATCCTCAAGAGTCCCGTAACAGCTTAGGAATTCATCCGAGATTCCATGATAAGAAACCGAGAGATTCCCAACCTCGCACACTGCTTCATATAAACCGAATGCATCGTGTACAACCAGAATTTCGGTATTTTTAAACTTATAAATTACCTGCTTATCTATCGGTTTAAGGGTATGGAAATAGACCAGGTTCACATCCAGGTCCTTAACAGCCTCAAAGACATTGCCCAGTATTGGTCCGGCAGTCATAACCGTAACCTTGGCGCCTGAATCCTTAAGAACCACAGCTTTAGCAAATTCTACGGGGATATCAATTTGATGCGGATGGTCGGATAGCCTGAAATACGTAGTTTTACCGTTATTATACTGACTGCGCATTAAAATATCCACTTCCTTTTTTGAACCCGGCTGGATAACCTCCATATCCGGCAATAATCTTAGAATCGCTAAATCAGTAAAACAATGATGGCTGGCGCCATCCCAGGCATAATCAAAAGAAGCTCCGCAGGAGACGATATTGCCGCCAAAACGGTTGTAGCACATATCCAATTTAATCTGTTCATAGCTTCTTTCGGTGATAAAGGGGGTAATGGTATGGACAAAAGGATAGAAACCCTGAGCGCTTAAACCCGCTGCTACGCTAATCAGAGTATTCTCACAAATACCCATATTAAAAAAACGCCCGGGGTATTTCTCTTTGAAATCTTTAAACAGGTACACACTGACATCACTAAGTATCATGACTATTTTATCATTACGGCCTGCTAAATCCAAAACTGTATCTCTAAATTGCTTCCTCATCTAACTCCCGCAATAACCTCTCCAACTCGACATCAGTAGGTGATCTTCTGTGCCACGCACAATGATTTTCTATGAATATCCGACATCCAGAACCCTTTTTGGTATCAGCAACAATAACACGCACCTTATCAGTGGTTTTGGCAATTTCACTTTTTAGAACATCTATGTCGTGGCCGTTTATCTCTTTAA
>JAGUWZ010000130.1 GCA_020062065.1 Candidatus Omnitrophota bacterium | reverse complement strand
TGCGAAAATCTGCGTTAAATTGGGTTGAAATTATCATTTTACTAGTTATTAAATCACCTTTTTTTTATCATGATTTATTCTCCTTCGCTAAAGTTTCGGAGAAATTCCTACGAAGCCTTGGCGTAGCAGAATATTACCCTATGATCTCAAGACTTCTATAACAGCTAGCTCATAACTTATGCGCTCACTTATTTTAACTCCACAGTAGCGCCGGCTGCTTCTAATTTCTTCTTCATCTCTTCGGCTTCCTCTTTGCTAACAGCCTCTTTGACTGGTTTTGGCGCGCCGTCAACTAAATCCTTGGCTTCTTTTAAACCTAAATTAGTCATTGACCTTACCTCTTTTATAACTGAGATTTTATTTGCGCCTGCCGAGGTTAAAACAACGGTAAACGCTGTTTTCTCTTCGACTGCGGCAGCAGCAGCTGCTCCACCTTGCGCGGCCATAGGCGCTGCCATCATTGGGATATTAGCGCTCACCCCAAACCTCTCCTCTAAGGCCTTAACCAAATCCGCAAGCTCTAATACTGACATACCCTCAATTGTCTTAATCATCTCATCCATTTTTTCCTTAGCCATTTTTCCTCCCTTATTGTTTCTTATTTTTTATCTGTTCTAAACAATAAACCAACTTTTTTAAATTCCCTTTTAGCGCCATTACTAAACCAGTTATCGGAGATTTCATGGCCATTAATGCATAGGCAATCAAAACTTCTCTCGAAGGCAGTTTAGCCAAAGTCTCAATATCTTTTTTGTTGATAACGCCTCCATTTAGAAAACCGCCTTCTAATTTCAAACTCTCGTGTTCCTTTGAGAAGTTGTAAAGCGCCTTCGAAGCGCCAACGAGTTCCTCTCTGGCAAAAACAAAGCCCGAAGGGCCTTCGATAAGTTTCAATAAATCCTCGTTCTTTAAATCTTTTAGCGCGCGTCTGGCAATCTTATTCCTGATTACAAAAAGTTCGGCTTTTGCGCCTTTTAAAGACTGCCTCAAAGTGTTTAAATCCGGGCCTGATAATCCGGAATATCTGACGATAAAAAAAACATTTGATTCTTTTAAACTCTTTTTGATACGGGCCTCAGATGATTCTTTAAATAATATGCCAAGCGTTTTCATGATTACATTTCCAGCATTAAACCGGGATTCATAGAAGAATTAATAAATATGCTATTCACGAATTTACCTTTTATGGATGACGGCTTAACCTCATTAATCGCGTTAATCACAGAGGAGGCATTGTCATACAACTTGTCTTCATCAAATGAAAGTTTACCCACAGCAAGGTGTATGCCGCCCTGTTTATCCACGCGAAACTCTACCTTTCCTTTTCTTACATCATCAATTGCCTTAGCAATATCAAAGGTGACCGTGCCGGTCTTAGGACTGGGCATGAGACCTCTGGGTCCTAAAACCTTACCTAACTTGCTTAAATCCTTCATAATCTCCGGCGTTGCGATAACACAATCAAAATCCATAAAACCACTGGCTACCCTATCGATCAGTTCATTGCTTCCTACATAATCTGCGCCTGCTTCTTGGGCAATTTTTTCATGTTCTCCTCTACAGAAAACAGCCACCTTCACTTTTTTGCCTGTACCGTGGGGCAACACCACAGTTCCACGAACCATCTGGTCGGATTTCTTAGAGTCAACGTTCAGTTGAAAATGCAAATCAACAGAACTGTCGAATTTAGGAAGCTTCATCTTCTTCAAAACTAAAATTGCCTCCTTGAGGGAATAGATTTTCTCTTTCTCTAGCGACTTTTCTGATTCTTTATATCTCTTGCTGCGTCTCTTCATAATTTATTCTCAGATAAAACATATTTTTTATTTCAATTCAACCTTCTACGGCGATGCCCATGCTCCTGGCAGTGCCTTCTATTATTTTAACCGCCTTTTCCATCTCAGAAGTATTGATATCCTTCATTTTCATTTTGGCAATCTCTTCAACCTGTTTTCGGGTTACCTTGCCGATTACTTCCTTACCACTCGTACCTGATGCCTTAGCAAGATTTGCCGCGCGTTTCAGAAGCACAGAAGACGGCGGGCTCTTGATAATAAAACTAAAAGATCGATCTTCGTATACATTGATTACAACCGGCAAGATTAATCCATCTCGATTTTTTGTCTGGTCATTAAACTGTTTGCAAAACTGCATGATATTGACACCGTGTTGGCCTAAAGCAGGGCCTACCGGCGGAGCAGGATTTGCTTGACCCGCTGTTACGTGTAATTTAATCTGGGCGGTTATTTTCTTAGCCATTTTTAATGAGCCCACCACCCAGCACTAATTTTGCGTTATCAAGTTGAAACTAGAAAAATTAGCGCTGGGTTATACCCCTCATATTTTCTCTACTTGCCAATACTCCAATTCTACGGGCGTGGAACGACCAAAAATTGAAATACCTACTTTTAGTTTTCCTTTTTCCGGATGGATATCATCGATAGTGCCGTTAAAATTCATAAAAGGCCCTTCTTTTACCCTGATCTGTTCGCCTTTTTCAAAGATAATCTTGGGACTGGGTTTAAGTTTTGCCTCTTCTGTCCTTTTTAAAATATTTTCAACTTCACCTGGTGGTAAAGGTATGGGTTTTTTCCCCGCTCCCAAGAAACCCGTGACTCCAGGGATATTCTTTACAAAAGAATAAGTATGCTCATCCAGTTCCATCTCTACGAGCAGATATCCAGGGAAAAATCTTCTTTCTGAAACTCTTTTTTTACCAGAACGGACTTCGGAAATCTGTTCAGTAGGAATAACAATCTGGGATATTAACTCATTAAGCCCCAGAGAAATAGCCCTGCTTTCTATTATCGTTCTTACTCTCTCTTCTAAACCAGTTTGTGTATGTACAACGTACCAATTCTTCATTTTTAATAAACAGGCAACTTACGGAAGTGCGAAGCCCAAGGTAAGTTGTAGCAAAGCGTCTTGAGAATTTTTTGCCTTCGGCGGACAAGGAACCCAGCACTTATTTTCTGGGATTAAAGTATAATCCAAATAAGCGCTGGGCTATGCGTTCATTTAACTCTTGAAAATAATGCTTAAAATTTTGGCTAGCGCTGAATCAATAATAAATATAAACGCTGTGATAAGCGAAGTTAACACAATAACCACTGTAGTTGAACCAATTAGTTCATGGCGACTTGACCATGAAACTTTAGTCAACTCTATCTTAACTTCTTTTAAAAAATCTATTACCTTTTTAATCATATTCGTTAACAGGGGCGGAGGGACTTGAACCCCCAGGACGGGATTTGGAGTCTCGCCGTTTGCCAGTTAACGGACGCCCCT
>JAGUWZ010000006.1 GCA_020062065.1 Candidatus Omnitrophota bacterium | reverse complement strand
AATGCCGATCAATCTAAGTTTATGATATTCGCAGCATATCCCGGGACTTTTTATTACGATTTTGCTTATAAAAATGGCTTGGCCGATCCGTTTGATTTTGAACAATTAGAGGCGCTCAATTATTATGATAGCGTAGCGATTAATCTGTCGAATGTATCGGACGCCGATCTTATAAAGTATCAGGATGAAGCCTATGAACATTTTGACAAATTAAAAGGAATAATATGAAAGTTTTTAAAACAAAAATGGAAGGTGTATTATTAATCAGGTTGGATGTTTTTAAAGACCTTAGGGGAGAATACGTAGAAACTTATAATGAAGAATTATATAATAAAAATGGTATAAATATAAAGTTTATCCAGGACGATATTTCCGTTTCCAGAAGGAATGTTTTAAGGGGTATTCACGGTGATAATATCACCTGGAAATTAATTTCCTGCCTTTACGGAGAATTCTATTTAGTGGTGGTAAACTGCGATTCGGGTTCTTCCGAATTTGGCAAATGGCAATCCTTTACACTATCCGCTAATAATCGTTTTCAGGTTTTAGTGCCGCCAAAATACGGAAACGGACATTTGGTCTTGAGCGATACGGCGATTTTCCATTACAAGCAATCCACCTATTACGATTCTTCAAGGCAATTTACCTATCAATGGAATGATCTGCGGCTAAATATTCACTGGCCGATTAAAAATCCGATTTTATCTAAACGCGATGAATTAGGACGCTATGTTTAAAGATAAGCATGTATTGGTAACTGGTGCGGCAGGGTTTGTGGGTGCTAATCTGGTGCAGAGACTCATATCGCTAGGGGCAAAGCTAAGAGCTACTATTCATAAGAAAGACCCCATTATTCTTGATAAGAGAATTGAATATGTCCGCTGCGACTTACTGCATATGGACGATTGTAAGAGAGTTGTAAGCGGCATGGAGTATGTATTTATGTGTGCGGCTAATACTTCAGGGGCGGCGGTTATTGCTTCCACGCCGCTTGTGCACGTTACCCCGAATATCATTATGAATTCTCAGATGCTTGAGGCCGCATATTTCGCAAAAGTAAAGAAATTTATCTGGCTAAGCAGCAATGTAGTATATCCACCGACAGGCAGCCGGCCCGTAAAAGAAGAAGGGATGTTTAACGGGGATCCCTACGATGCTTATTTTGGCGTGGGATGGATGAAGCGATATACCGAAATTTTGTGCAAATTGTATTCTCAGAGGCTGCAAAACCCGATAAAAACAGTGGTCCTGCGACCCTCCAATATTTATGGTCCATACGATGACTTTGATTTTGCGACCTCTCATGTAATGGCTGCCACTCTCAGAAAAGTAATAGAACGCCACAGTCCTATAAAAATTTGGGGTAGAGGTGAGGATATCAGAGATTTGATATACATAGATGATTTTATTGATGCGCTTATCTTGGCGGCGGAAAAAGTCGAAACATTTGAACCTATAAACATTGGTTTGGGAAAAGGCTATAGTATAAAAGAAATTCTACGGATGGCCCTAGAAATTGATGGTTACGCCGAAGCAGAGGTTGTCTACGAGCCTTCAAAGCCTTCGATGATTCCCATAAGACTTATTGATGTAAGTAAGGCAGAGCAAGTACTCGGATTTAAGGCAAAGATCGATGTCAGAGAGGGGATTCGAAAAACTATTGCCTGGTATAGAAAAACACATAAAGCAATTTCATAAGAAACGGAGAAGACAATGATTATTACCAGAACACCATTCCGTATCTCGTTTTTCGGTGGTGGTACTGACTATCCGGTTTGGTATGAAAAAAATGGAGGCGCGGTATTAAGTACTACTATTAATAAATATTGTTATATCAGCTGTCGTTATTTGCCGCCGTTTTTTCCGTATAAATTCAGAATTCGATATTCTTTTCGTGAAGAAACGCAAGCCCTTGATGAGATTAAACATCCATCTGTACGCGAATCTCTAAAATTCCTTAATATAGAAGAAGGTATCGAAATGGTGCATACAAGCGACCTGCCTGCGCAGTCAGGGATGGGTTCCAGTTCTTCATTTACCGTGGGGTTTCTTAATTCTCTTTATGCTTTAATCGGGAAGATTGTAGGCAAGAGGCAGCTGGCAATAGAGGCAATACATATCGAGCAGAATCTCATAAAAGAAAACATCGGCTCGCAGGATCAGGTGGCAGTAGCCTTTGGAGGACTTAACAAAATTACTTTTGGAGGAGAACAGCAGATATACGTCCAGCCGGTAACCATAGCTTCCGCAAAAATGAATTTGCTTCAGGAATATTCGATGTTATTTTTTACTGGTTTTTCCCGCAATGCCTCTGAGATAGCAGGAGAACAAATCAGGCTCACCAACACCAAGAAAAAAGAATTAACCGCTATGGTGGAAATGGTGGAAAAGGCGGTTGAAGTCTTAAATAGCAGAACTTTTGAGACGGAAAAATTCGCAAGACTCCTTCATGAATCCTGGATGATTAAAAAGGAATTTTCCAGCCTGATATCCACCCCGGAAATCGATGGGATTTATGACACTGCGCGTTCAGCAGGCGCATCGGGCGGCAAATTATTGGGAGCAGGCGGAGGTGGTTTTATGCTGCTCTTTGCTCATCCTGAAATCCAGCCGAAAATAAAAGAAAAGTTAAAAAAGCTCCTCTACGTACCTTTTAAATTTGAAAACCTCGGCAGCCAGGTTATTTTTTACAGTCCACAGGAATCCTGGAGTAATATTAATAAATAATTCTAATGAGAACAAAAGAAGTTGATGTAGTTTTGCTCTGTGGAGGATTGGGCAAGCGCTTAAGAAGCGTAATAAGCGATAGGCCGAAGTCTATGGCTTTAATTAATGGACGGCCATTTTTGGATATCATCATTGATTACGTCGTTAGCTTTGGTTTTAGACGTATTATTTTAGCAATAGGGTATATGGCCGATATAATCAAACAGGCATATGAAAATAAAGGACAGTCTTATGAAATAATCTTCTCGGAAGAAAAAGAACTGCTGGGTACTGCCGGAGCTCTAAAATATGCAGAACCCTTCATTAAGAGTCCGGTTTTTTTAGTTATGAACGGAGATTCTTTTTGTAAGTTTGACTTGAATAATTTTTTAAATTTTCATCTCAGCAAAAATGCAATGGTTTCGATTGCCCTGGCAAATGGCCAGGGAACCAAAGGTGTGGCTTTGGCTATGAGAAGCCAAACCACGGCCTTGTGGCCTGTGGGTGTCGTAAAGATAGATAAGTCCGGCAGAATTACAGAATTTTCCGAAAAAAAAGAAATGGCGAATAAATACAGCCTAGTTAATGCGGGAATTTATTTATTCAATGCTCAAGTTTTGACTTTAATACCTGAAAATATCAATTTTTCACTCGAAAAAGATTTGTTCCCTACATTAGACAGATGCTATGGATATATTGCAAATAATACTTTAGTAGATATTGGTACACCTGAAGGTT
>JAGUWZ010000108.1 GCA_020062065.1 Candidatus Omnitrophota bacterium | reverse complement strand
TAAATTAAAGATTTTTACGGGGAATGCTCATCCACAATTGGCTAAAGATATCTGTGGGTATCTTAAGGTTGATTTATCAGATGCCTTGGTGTCAAGGTTTAGCGAGGGTGAGATTAGGGTTAAGATAAATGAGAATGTTCGGGGTAAGGATGTTTTTGTAGTGCAATCGAGTTCTCCTCCGCCGAATGAAAATCTAATGGAACTTTTGATTATTATAGACGCATTGAAACGGGCATCTGCTCAGCGTATTACTGCGGTAATCCCATATTTTGGTTATGCCCGCCAAGACAGAAAAGACCAGCCACGCGTGCCTATTACCGCAAAATTGGTAGCGAATCTTTTGACCGTTTCTGGTGCAAGCCGAATCTTGACTATGGATTTACACGCGGGTCAAATCCAGGGATTCTTTGATATACCCGTAGACCACCTCTTTGCCACAAATGTTTTTGTAGATTATTTCGCAAGATTAAATTCCAAGGGTTTAGTGGTTGTTTCGCCTGATGTGGGTAGTATTAAAATGGCAAGGGCGTATGCCAAAAGACTTTCAGCGGGATTGGCAATAATAGATAAGAGACGCGACTCGCCAGAAAAAACAGAGGTAATGCATATTTTAGGCGAGGTTGAAGGCAAAGATGCGATAATCGTCGATGATTTAATTGCTACAGGCAGTTCTTTGATTGAAGCAGTTGATGCGATAAAGAAAGCTAAATGTAAAAGTATCAGGGCAGGAATTATTCACGGGGTTTTATCCGGGCCGGCCATAGAAAGAGTGGATAAATGTAAAGATTTAGAAGAATTGGTAATTAGTGATAGCATCCCTTTAAATGATAGTAAAAATCATCCCAAGATTACAGTGCTTTCTGTGGCCAGTCTTTTGGGTGAAGCAATAAAAAGGATTCATAACGAGGAATCGGTAAGTTCGCTGTTTGATTAAGCAAGGACATAAGTTATGGAGCAATATATTAAGGATAATGTAAGCGACATAACTTATTTGTTCGAACTTATCCCGCAGTTTTCTATCATTCATGTTTTTTAGTGTAGAAACTTGAATACAAAGAAAACTGCGGGGTTAAATTCGCGCACATAACTTAGGTTGCACTTTCAGTGCTTCCGTAAGTTATGTGCCCATTTAAAATGGAAGAGATATTATTAGAAGCTGAAGCCAGAAGTGAAGCGGGAAAAACCAAAATCAAGGAATTAAGGAAAAAGGGTTTTATTCCCGGGGTGATTTATTCTGCAGGCAAACAGGCATCATTAATTAAGGTTTCAAGGCACGAGTTATTACAGTTAGTGCACCAACATCGCATAGAGAATGTGGTGATTAATCTAAAAATTAAAGACGAAGAGAAAAAGGGTAGCCGTTTCTGTATAATTAAAGAGATACAGCATGAGCCGGTTAAGGCTGATATAACGCATATAGATTTCAACGAGATTTCCCTTACCAAGAAAATCAGGGTGAATGTACCGGTTGTTACTAAAGGCGAGCCAGTAGGAGTAAAACAGGAAGGAGGCTCTCTTGAGCATATACTCTGGGAAATTGAGGTGGAATGTTTGCCTACAGACATACCCAAAAATTTTGAGGTTGATGTGAGCGCTTTGAAGATCGGGGGTTCCATTCATGTTAAAGATATTGCTTTTTCTCCCAAAGTAAAGGTCTTGGTTGATTCCGAGGCAGTTGTGTTGTCAGTTGCAGCGCCAATGAAAGAAGAGGTGGTGGAAGCGGGTGTAGAAGGGCAAGAGAGAGCCGAGCCCGAAGTAATCAGAGAAAAGAAAGAAGAGCCTGCTGAATCTGCAGAGGCAGAAGATAAGGAAAAGAAATAAACAGCTGACATATGAAATTAATTGTAGGGCTGGGAAATCCCGGCAGAGTTTATCAGGGGACAAGGCATAATATTGGCTCTTCCGTAGTTAAGGCCCTGGCCAAAGAATATAATGTTTCTTTAAAAAGAGGAATTTTCTCATCTAGCTTAAGTGCAAAAGTTAGGATAGAAGGTCAGGATGTTATACTGGCTGTTCCCCTGGTTTTTATGAATTTATCGGGAATTGTGGTAAGTTCGCTAATAAAAAAGCATAAGATAAATTTAGAGAATTTTATCGTGGTCTTTGACGATTTAGACCTGGAATTAGACAGACTCAGATTAAGAACCGGTGGTTCTTCAGGTGGCCACAAAGGTCTTAATTCAATAATAAGTGTTTTGGGAAGTTCGAAATTCGCAAGACTGCGTATTGGCATAGGTAGGCCAAAAGATAGAAGTACAGACATAGTCAAATACGTTTTATCACCATTTTCCCAGATAGAATTAAGGATAATGCGGAAGGTCACAGAAAATTGCTGTTTGGCTTTGAAACTTTGGGTAAGCCTGGGTATTTCTAAAACTATGAATATTTTTAATAAGTGAGGTAAGCAATGAATAAGTATGAGGCAATGTTTATCGTTAAACCGGAATTAAATACGGAAGAGAAAAAGACTTTATTCACTCAAATCGCAGATATTATAGTTAAAAATAATGGCAGAGTATCAGATGCAAATATTTGGTCAGAGAAAAGAAAATTGTGTTTTCCTATTAGCAAACACAATGAGGGGACATATTATCTGGTTAATTTTGATCTGGAGGCTTCTGCAATAACTAAGATTAAGTACGTATTTAAATTAAACGAAAACATACTCAGGGTGATGATACTTAAGAGAGGACAGTAGACAGTTTACCTTAGCCTTTTATTAAGAAGAGGTTACGCAACAAATCCGGTTCTTTGACAAGAATATTTGTATGAGATTTTAGCACTTCCTTCGTCTATTAAAGACGACAAGCATTTATTTCCTCGGCGCAGAGGAAGAAGCTAAACTATATTTGTTTTACAATATATTGCGATTCAATAGATTGCGTAAACTGTCTACGATAAAAAGGAGAGATCTTATGGCTAGTTTAAACAAGGTGCTTTTAATAGGTAATTTGACCCGGGATCCGGAATTGCGTTATACACCCCAGGGAACTGCCGTAGTTAATCTAAGGCTTGCAGTAAACAGAAAATTCCGGAATAAAAATCAGGAATTAAAAGAAGAGGTTTGTTTTATTACAGCGGTGGCTTGGAATAAAATGGCTGAAACCTGCAACCAATATTTACATAAAGGCAGCCCCCTTTTTATAGAAGGAAGACTTCAGTCTCGTTCCTGGGAAGATGCTGCTTCGGGTAAAACTCGCAGTGTCATTGAGGTAAGAGTAGAACGAATGCAATTCATGGGACAGGCCCCTAAAGCCAGCGCTGAAGCCGTTGAAGAAACACCTGGTGAGCAGCCATCCACCGAGACTGCTTGGTTAGAAGAAGATGAGGACAAATCAAATGAAAATTAATAGACCCCGAAAACCAGTTAGAAAAACAAATAGAAAATCAAATATTTTTATGCCTTTTAAGAAAAGATTCTGCCGTTTCTGCACAGATAAAATCAAGAGTATAAATTACAAAGATTTAAAAATCCTCGAGTCATTTATTAAGGAAAGAGGCAGAATTGTCTCTGCGCGTTCTTCTGGCAATTGCGCCAGACACCAAAGGCAGTTGACCCGGGCAATTAAAAAGGCGAGATTTATGGCTCTTATTCCTTATGTGAGGATATAAATAAAGTAACCAGAAACCAGATGGGGGGCTTTTGGTTACTGTAATCTGTTTTCTGGTTTCTCCCGAGCAAAGCGAGGGAATATGGAAATAATTTTAAATCAAGATGTGGAGGGTCTGGGGAAGGCGGGGAATATCGTAAAAGTAAAAGATGGTTTTGCACGCAATTTTCTTTTCCCTAAACGTTTAGCCGTACCCCCAACCCCCAGTAATATAAAAAATCTTGAGCAAGAAAAACTAAAGAAATCTTTAAAGTTGGGAAGAGAAAAGAAAGAATCCGAGCAGTTGAAAGACAAATTAGAGAGTTTATCGTTGACTATACCTGTTTTAACGCAGGAAAAAGATAAATTGTACGGAAGCATAACTTCCC
>JAGUWZ010000147.1 GCA_020062065.1 Candidatus Omnitrophota bacterium | reverse complement strand
TGAGCTGAGGTGATTTTTGTTGACAAGAAGCTATTTTTGCTATATAATGCTCTCTACTTAGAGAGCAGGGGGCGAAATGAGCGCTAATTTCTACTTAATCAAAGACTTATCGCGAATGAGCGGTTATTCAATTCACACCATAAAATATTATTTAAAAATAGGACTTTTAAAAGAAAAAACCAGGAGTCCGGAAACTGGCTTTCGTTTTTTTGATAACACAAGCCTCACCCATCTTAAGAAAATCCGGATATTAAGAAAGCAAGGTAAATCGCTAAAGCAGATTAAAGACGAATTTCTACCACAATTCAACCGCGCAGGTTGAATCAACAAAGATGGGTTATTATAAATTATTTGGTTTAGAAAAAGAACCGTTTTCTACCAGTCCTGATCCTTATTTTTTTTATCATTCCTTAAACCATGAAACTGTTTTAAAACGACTTGAGATTAATATAAGGTTGAGGCGTGGATTAAACCTTATTTTTGGGGATGTGGGAATAGGAAAGACCACGCTTTGTCGGATACTCGCTCAGTCATTTGAGCAAGAACCCAACTTCATATTTCACATAGTCTTAGACCCCAGCTTTAAGACAGAATACCAGTTTTTGTCTAATCTTGTAAGAATATTTAAAATCCAACCCAATTTTAATTCCACCTTAGATTATAAGGAAGCAATAGAGAGATTCCTGTTTAATGCAGGAGTCCAGGAGAACAAAACTATTGTTCTACTTATTGATGAGGGACAAAAAACTACCTTAGAGAATCTTGAGCTTTTAAGGACCTTATTAAATTATGAAACCAATGATTACAAATTACTGCAGCTTATCCTTATGTCACAGGTAGAACTTATTCCAAGATTAAAGAGGGTGCGTAATTTTATAGATAGGGCATGTTTTAAATACACCATTAATCCTCTGGATGAAAGAGAAACCAACGAATTAATCGAATTCAGGTTACGTCAGGCAGGTTATGCTGCAAAGCGGTCTCTTTTTAGTGAGGGCGCGATTAAATTGATATACGAATATACAATGGGTTATCCCCGTAAAATCGCCATGCTTTGTCACGATGCGCTTAGAGAAACGGCGATGCAGGAGAAGACGTTAATTGAGGCAGCTGATATTGAAAAGCTTATGAGTTCCAATAAGATAGTTGATACTTCTGTTGAGGTAGGCTTTTCTGCAGGTTAGACCCTTCCTTATAGGGTATTAGGAAGGTCTATTCTGCGGGATTACGCGTAGACCGCCGCAGATAATATGAAAGAAAATATTTCACCGGAAGAAAAACTCCTGGAAATTATCCGGAAAGGAAATGACGTTTCCCCGCATAAATCAGTTTCTCCAGAGAGGATGGCTTTTCTCTCTATTGCCCTTTCTTTGAGAAAAATAATTAAGTCTATCCCTTTTAATACGTGGCTACCAGCAATCATTATTTCATTGTTTGTTTTTTCCATTGTCTTGCTTCTGTTGAGCTTTATCTTTGCTTTCCTGCCGCCTGGTTCTAAACAATTAAGCTTAGTCCAGGACAAAGAGATGCTCGTTGAATCAGCGACAAATGAAATTTTGCCTCCGAGTGTTGAAGCGTATATTGAAGTCATACGTAAAAAAGATATTTTTAACAGCGCTTCGTTTATGAAAGATGGCAAGCCTGATTCAGCCATTGACGGATTAAAGAATATCTGGCTTTTGGGGATTATCACTGAAGAACCGAAGCAGGCAATAATCAAGGACAAAACCAAAGAAGAAATTTATTACCTCAAAGAGGGGGAGAGTTTGGGAGAATTCAAAGTCTCCCAGATTTTAGATGGCAAAATCGTAGTTGAATATCGGGGCGAGGGATTTGAAATCCACCTCTAAAATAATTGAGCCCTCGGAGAGTTCTCTTTAGTTGTTTTCTCCCGCTGCTCATCCTAAAAGTCCGAAGGACTAAAGGAGCTTATCAAATCCTTTGTCGCTATTGCTCCTTGAGGATGAGTGAGTCGGGGTTATAAAAAACTCCCCACCTGCTTAATTAAATAAAGGTATGACGAAGGCGATAGCGAAATTCGGGCAAAAAAGAAAATAGTTAAGCTGATTTAATAACTAGTAAAATGATAATTTCAACCCCTTTTAACGCAGATTTTCGCAAATCAAACGCGAGATTCTCGCAGATAAATCTTTAAATCTGCGTATATCTGCATGTAATCTGCGTGTATCTGCGTTCAAAAGGTAGTTCTTAAATTGGCTGAAATAGTTGCAATTTTAACTATTTTTAGTATAATTAAAAGAAATATAAAAAATAGGAGAAGTTTTGAGTATAATTAAAAGATATATTAAACGAAAACATTGCCTAAGCGAGATTACTCCTTTTATTGATAAGAATTTGATAAAGGTAATTGTTGGTCAGCGCCGTGTAGGCAAAAGTTACCTTCTCTATCAGATAATGGATATCTTAAGGGAGAGAGGGGTTAGGCCTGAAAATATTATTTATATTAATAAAGAATTATATGAGTTTGAATATATACACAACTACAGAGAGCTCTTGGCATATATTAAGAAACAGAGAAAACAGAGGGGGAGATATTATATTTTTATTGATGAGATACAGGAAATAGCTGGTTTTGAAAAAGCCCTAGAGAGCCTGCAGGCGAGGAGCAACTGTGATATTTATTGCACCGCTAGTAAAGCCAATCTTTTATCTGGCGAACTTTCTACTTACATCAGCGGGCGGTACGTTGAAATAAAGGTTTATAGCCTTTCTTATCCGGAATTTCTTTCTTTCCATAAGCTAATTGATGATCGCTCTGCTTTTTTAAAATATATTAAATACGGAGGGATGCCTTTTTTAATAAATTTAACTTTTGAAGACGAAATTATCTATGAGTATTTGCGTAATATCTACAGCGCTATTCTTTTTAAAGACATAGTCAATAGGCATGCGATAAGAAATACGGCGTTTTTGGAACGGTTAGTCGAATATATGGCGGATAATACAGGCTGTATGGTTTCGGCAAAAAGTATCAGCGATTTCCTAAAATCTCAGAAGATTAATATTTCAGTTAATGTAGTTTTAAATTATCTGTCTTTTTTATCCGGCGCTTTTTTTATTTTTAAGGTGCAGAGGTTGGACATATACGCAAAAAAAATCTTTGAAATTGGAGAGAAATATTATTTTGAAGACCTTGGCTTAAGGCATTCTATAATCGGCTATAAACAGGTAGATATAAATAAGATCTTGGAAAACTTGATATTTTTACATTTAAAGATTAATGGATATAAGGTTACGGTAGGGAAATTGCAGGATAAAGAGATTGATTTTGTCTGTGATAAGCCAGGAGAAAGACTGTATGTGCAGGCAGCTTATTCAATAGACAACCAAAAGACTATTGATAGGGAATTTGGGAATCTTCTGAAGATAAAAGACAACTGTCCAAAGTTCGTTGTTTCAATGGATGAGACAGCTGCAGGTAAATATAAGGGAATTAAGCAGGTAAATATAAGGGAATTTTTGAAACAGGAGAGACTTACCACAGAGTAGAGACCATTGCATAGTTGTGTCCCCAGCATAAGTTTAAAGCACGGGAGGCTTGAGAAAGGCGGAAAAATAGAAACGTCCCCCTTTTTTTCGAAATTCACTATGACAAAATTCAGGTGGTTTTTTATTATCCTCTCCTTTTTTATATCAAGTTTTAGTTCTGCTCAAGAAATCAAAGAAGGGGATTTTATTGTACAAACAGAGGATAAAGCCGCGACTGAAGAGTCGGTGTCGGCTAACCTAACAAATATAGAGCCGGTGGTCTTCAAGCAGCAAACCCGCAAAATTTCCTTGGATATCAAGGGGATGGATATTGTTGATGTTTTGAAGATGTTAGCTTCGCGGGTGGGAATGAATATTATTGTCGGCAAAAATGTGCGCGGCCCGGTTTCTCTGTTTATTAGAGACGTTGAAATCTGGGATGCCTTTGAGATTATACTCCTGGCTAATGGTCTGGCATATGACAAGAAGGGCGAGCTGATTAATGTGATGACCCAGGAAGATTATGAGAAGACTTACGGGTTTCCCTATAAGGATAAAAAAGAAATTGAGACCGTGAGGTTAAAATATGCCAAAGCCAAAGATTTGGTTGCGACTCTGACTCAGATTAAATCCAATGTAGGCAAGGTTATCCTGGATGAGGCTTCCAATAGCCTAATATTGATGGATATCCCTGAGCGGATGGAAAAAATGAAAAAGGTCATTGAATCTACTGACTATCCGCTCCTGACAAAGATTTTTATGCTTAACTACGCAAGCGCCGAGAGGCTCAGCGATAAAATCAAAAATATGGTTACCCAAGGATTTGGTTCCATAAAGATAGATGAAAGAAC
>JAGUWZ010000095.1 GCA_020062065.1 Candidatus Omnitrophota bacterium | reverse complement strand
TGAAGGAGGTTGATTAATCGATGTGGAACATAATTATTTTTATCACCATAGCCTTTGTCTCAACATATCTGGGATATTTTTTAAGGAGGTATCTGGCAGAAAAAAAGATCCAGGATGCTGAGACCAGGGCTAAATATATATTAGAACAGGCCAAGAGGGAAGCGGATAATAGACGTCGTGGCGCAGATTTAGAGGCAAAGGATCTTTTGTATAAAATGCGCCAGGATTTTGAAGAGCAGACCAAAGATCGCAGGCAGGATATTTTTAATTTAGAGAAAAGACTGGCACAAAAAGAAGAAAATATAGACCGCAGACTCGACCTCTTGGAGAAAAAAGAAAAAGATATTGAAATCCGACAGGATGCCTTTAAAAAACAGGAAGAATCTATAAAGGCAAAGGAGAATCAGCTACATGCACTTATTGCTGAAGAGAAAGAGAGGTTACAAAAGATTGCTTCGTTATCCATAGAAGAGGCAAGACAGATTTTACTTAACCGAGTAAGCGAGGAATTAAATGCGGAGAAGGCAGTGTTGATTAAAAAGCAGGAAGAAGAGTTGCGCAATATTGCAGATAAAAAGGCAGCAGAGATTTTAAGCCTGGCAATACAAAGGTGTGCAGTTGAACATACGGTTGAATCAACAGTAAGCGTGGTAACATTACCGAATGATGAGATGAAAGGACGGGTTATCGGAAGAGAGGGAAGGAATATCCGTGCCTTGGAAATGGCCACAGGAGTTGATGTTATTATTGATGATACGCCCGAGGCAGTAACCTTGTCTTGTTTTGATTCCGTGCGCCGGGAGACTGCCCGCTTAAGTTTAGAAAAACTCATTGCCGACGGCAGGATTCATCCCGGTCGTATTGAAGAGATTGTGGAGAAGACCAAGAAAGAATTAGAGGATAAAATACGCGAAGAGGGAGAACGGGCGGCATTTGATTCAGGTGTTGACGGTTTGCATCCTGAGTTGATTAAACTTTTAGGGCGTCTTAAATACCGCACCAGTTTTGGTCAGAATGTCCTCCAGCACTCCAAAGAAGTTTCGTATCTTTTGGGAGTTATGGCTTCGGAATTGGGTCTTGATTTCAAACTGGCACACCGCATTGGTCTATTGCACGATATCGGCAAAGCCTTAGACCATCAGATCGAAGGAACACATGCCAAGATTGGAGTTGACATAGCCAAGAAATATAATGAGCCAACTGAAGTGCTTCATGCAATCGAGGCGCATCATGAAGAAACAACGCCCACCACTTTCTTCGCTGTTCTGGCAGTGGCAGCAGATGCTATAAGCGCTGCCCGGCCGGGCGCTAGAAGGGAAACTTTAGAGACATATGTCAAGCGATTAGATAAATTAGAATCTATTGCCAATCTTTTTAAGGGGGTAGATAAATCTTACGCCATACAGGCTGGCCGAGAGATACGCGTGATTGTGCAGCCGGAAAAAATTTCCGATAACGATGCCCTAACATTGGCCCGCGATATACGGAAAAAAATCGAAGAAGGCCTGGAGTATCCTGGACAAATTAAAGTAACGGTAATTCGGGAAACCAGGTCTATTGAGTACGCAAAGTAAGCGTTGGGTTTAGCGTTAACCACCTATCGTAGATACGGTAAACGCTAGGTGAATAAAAAAGTTGGTGAAAGTGGCTAAACGGTAAACGAAAGAGGTGTAATGAAAGTACTATTTGTAGGGGACATCGTAGGTTCACCCGGAAGAGAAGCAGTAAAGCAGTTCTTGCCTGGACTAAAAAAAGATTATAGCTTAGACTTTGTGATTGCCAACGCTGAAAATGCTGCAGGTGGTTCGGGTATTACCGCCAAGGTCGCTGAGGAATTATTTGAATGTGGAATAGATGTTCTTACCTCAGGAGACCATATCTGGAAGAAGAGGGAAATATTCGATTTCATTAATACTGAGCCCAAGATTTTAAGACCTCTAAATTTTCCGACAGGCGCCCCTGGCTCAGGATGGGGTGTATTTAGGGCTAAGGATAATTCAAAGATTGGCGTGATTTCTGTTTTAGGCAGGGTTTTTATGGAGGCCCTGGAATGCCCGTTTAAGACTACAAAGAAAGCGCAAGAAGCCATATCCCAAGAGACGAATACAATCATCGTGGATATTCATGCAGAAGCTACTTCGGAGAAAGTGGCTTTAGGTTGGTATTTAGCAGGTCAGGTATCCGCAATTTTAGGCACGCATACGCATATACAAACAGCGGATGAAAGGATTTTGCCGCCAGGCACAGCCTATATTACTGATGTTGGTATGACTGGCGCATACGACTCTGTTATCGGTAGAAGGATAGAGGATGTCTTAGAACGATTTATCACATCTGTGCCTACCAGATTTGAAGTCGCAGTGGACAATGTGCAACTTCACGGCGCAGTAGTGGATATTGATGAGAATACGGGCAGGGCCAGTTCAATTGTAAGAATCCAGAAAAAACTTATATGTTAATAGCAAAACACATCTTTGATGACAAATGACAAAATTCAAAATTCAAAATAAATCTAATATTCAAATGACAAATTTCAAAACTAATGTTTTGTCATTTGGTATTTGTGCCTTGTCATTATTTTGTGCTTTGTGCTTTGTGCTTTGTCATTCTTCATTATTTGCTCAAGAATCCGATCTTGAATTTACTCTTGATGTTACCTCAAACACCATTCCTCTGCCTAAGATTTTTATGCCCAATATTGATTTAAGCGGTCGGGGATTTCATAATGAGATCTCTTGGCCACAGTTATTAGCAGCTAGCCAAGTTCTGGATTCCTGGCAGAAAGATATCGGATTCCGCGGTATCTACCGCCTACAATATAACCTCTGGGAAATAAGTCAGCTGGCCAAGGATAAAGAGTTACAAACTAAATTATTGGGTAATTACGAAGAGATAATCAAAAAAATAAGCGATGCCGGCGGAATAGTTATTTTAGATATCTTCAGTATGCCCCAGGGGTTAGGTAAGGTTTTAGACAAAAAAAGCTCTCCTGCAAATTTGAAGTTTTTTAAGGAACTAATAAAGAATTACATCAGAGAATTGAGTTGTAAGAAAAGATACAATATCTGGTATGAAGTATGGAGCGCTCCTGATTTGGACAATTTCTTTTTGGGTCGGCAACAAGAATATCTAAGTTTATACAGAGCTGTAGCTGAAAGTATAAAGGAATTAGAGGATGAGACTAAAATACATATCCCGGTAGGCGGCCCTTCAGTAAGTTGGTGGTTCAGGAACTTTGAAGGTAACACTATAATCACCCCGGAAAGAAGCCTTATATATGAACTAATAAAGTTTTGTTACCACTATAAACTTCCTTTAAATTTCATCAGCTGGCATGCCTATTCCACCGATCCCAAGACAGAAAAGGAAATCACTTCATACAATAAAAACTCTGCCACCCTAATCAGGGCCTGGCTTTCTTATTTCCATTTCGAAAAGGATATTTCTTTGGTTGTAGACGAGTGGAATTATGACAGCGGCGCAAATATCTTAGCCGAAAGAAAAGAAAAGGCTTATATCTCTGCCAGCTATATCCCCAGTCGGCTCAAGAATATGTATGAGGCAGGTATTAATTATCAGGTCTTTTTTTCTTTAGAAGACTTCCAGGATAATAAAGAGGGCATAGTCAGGAATGTCGGGGTTTTTGGGTTTAAGCAAGCCCCTTCTGGGTATAAGGGGCAAGCCAAGTCCATCTACAATGTCTTTAGGATGTTGAATGAATTAGGCGATAATTTAATCTTGCCACAGACCAAACTTAATGACGAATTTGTAGGCATAATCCCCACGAAGACCAAAGACCATTTTGTTCTGCTTATATATAATTATATTGACCCGGATATTTTCAAGAATCATTTATCTAAGAATATGGCGCTTTTAAACAGGGCAGAAAGAAAATCACTGCTGGCAATTGTTAAGTCGGATAAATTAGGCAAGCTCATGCGCAAGGAATTGGATGTATCTGTCTTACGGCTGTCCAATAAAGTAAAAACACTCTTAAAAAAGGCGCAGGAATTAAATGAGAGCGCTGAAAAATTTAAGTCTTTGCCGCGCAAAATGAATCTGGTGATTAAAAATCTTGAACCCCTTAGAAATAAAACTCAAGAGACAACTGACTCAGAGATTTCGAACGGAGTAAAAGATAACTATTTGTATCAGAGCTATACCGTGGATGAGGCATGCGGCTCATCCTGTGATTTTGCGCCAAGGCAAATAAAAGAGCTCAGCGCCGCTGATTTGTATCAAGAAACCCTGATATTAAATCCCTATTCGGTGAATTTGATTGTTTTAAAGAAGAAACCTAAAGAGCCCGAACAGATTCCAGAGCCCGAAAGACTTCAAGAGCCAGAAAAGCCTCAAGAAACTGAGTCCGCTGTTAATTTAACGCCGCAAAGACGCTAAATCAGCGCAAAACCGCAAAGAATTTTTGCGGTTTGGTGGTGTTCAAAAAGTAGTTCTTAAATTGGTTAATAAAAGATGGCCGAAAACATAGCTGATTTATTTGAACCACCCTCAAAATCAACGAAAAACAAGCATATTTATACCGTAACAGAGATAACTCAAAATATAAAACTTCTACTTGAGAGAAATTTTAATGGAATTTGGATTGAGGGCGAAGTTTCTAATTTTCGACCGTCTAACGCCGGCCATTACTATTTTTCTCTCAAAGATGAAACTTCTGTAATTCAGGCGGTTGTGTTCAGTCGGATAAATAAAGACATTAAATTTAGGATTGAAGATGGCCTTAAGGTGATTTGTTTCGGCAATATCGAAGTCTATGCGCCGCGCGGTCAATATCAGATAATTATAGAAAAGATTGAACCAAAAGGTATTGGTAGCCTGCAATTAGCCCTGGAGCAGTTAAAAGAGAAATTAGAAAAAGAAGGTTTATTTGCGGCTGAACATAAAAAGCCTATGCCGTATCTGCCTTCGCGGATCGGGGTGGTAACTTCTTTAACCGGAGCAGCGATAAAGGATATCTTAAAAGTTTTGGAGCGCAGATTTAAGGATATTCACATTATTATTAATCCGGTGCGGGTTCAGGGAGAGGGGGCAAAAGAAGATATTGCTCAAGCCATAGGAGATTTTGACCGATTAAATCAACAATCACCTCTAAGTCAACAGATCGAGGTTTTGATTGTCGGCAGAGGCGGCGGGAGCATTGAAGACCTCTGGGCATTTAACGAAGAAATGGTTGCCCGGGCAATATATAATTCCCGCATACCGATAATCTCAGCCGTAGGCCATGAGCGGGATTGGACTATTGCAGATTTAGTGGCTGACCTGCGTGCACCTACACCTTCTGTGGCAGCAGAATTAGTCATTCCCAAGAAAGAAGACTTAAGTGAAGAATTGGATAGTTTAATCAGCAGATTAAAAAGAATTTTGCAAGACTCGGTGTTGAGTTTCAAAGAAACCATAGATGATTTAATCCATAGGCTTTGCCTGAATGCAGGGCACATCTGGGAATTAAATCGAAACCAGCTTATATCCGCGACTAAGAAATTGGCCCTTTTAAATCCTGCGGCCATGATTGCGCAATATAAAACCAGAATGCTGGATTTGGCAAGACAGATTTATGTGCACACTGACCACTTTCTTAAATTGAAGGCTTCGGAATTTTCAGGGTTAATCGAAAAACTCTCCAGTCTTAATCCTTTAGATATATTAGCCAGGGGTTATAGTGTCACCTTTAAAATGCCTGAAGGCAAAATTATTAAAGACGCAAAGTATATAAAAACAGGTGAGACAATAAAAACCAAAGTGTATAAAGGAGAAATTTTAAGTACAGTTAAGCAGGTCAAATGAAGCCTTAGACTTACCAAGCAAAGCGAACCTAAGTCTGAGGCTGAATTAAACCCCTCACTCAGATACAGAGTAGTATCTCTGCGTAGTAACTGAGTGAGGGGTTTAATTCGCAGACGCCCTTATTGACCTTTGCATAGCCAAAGGAACAAAAAGAAACGGTTTCCGTGAGGGAAAAAGCTGTTTAGGCGTTCCATTAGCAAGGCAAAGGTCAATAACATCAAAGATGTCAAGGGCTACAATTTACGTCGCTTTGCTCCGTAAATTGTCTGCTCATTAAAGGAGGCTTTATGGCAGAAATTAAATTTGAAGAGGCACTAAAAAAATTAGAGAAAATTGTTGAGGATTTGGAAAAAGGAAACCTTTCTCTGGATGAAGCCTTAAAGAAATATCAGGAGGGTTTGGAGCTCTCCCATCTTTGTTCGCAGAGATTAGAAAGCGCCAAGAAAAAAATTGACGTCTTGGTAAAAAACAAAAAAGGCGAATTCGAATTAAAGCCTCTGGATGAGTCGAAGATAGAAGAATAAATCTTCGCAAAACCCCTTTACGATCCCGCATCGTAAAAGAGGTTCTTAACGAAGAATCTGATACAAAGTAGGGATTAGAAATTAAATTAGCCAATTTAAGAACTGCCTTTTGAACGCAGATACACGCAGAT
>JAGUWZ010000145.1 GCA_020062065.1 Candidatus Omnitrophota bacterium | reverse complement strand
TTACTGATAAAGCTATATTCGGTATCGGCGTGGTGAATGAAAAGATTATAGACCGCCTGAATATCTTGGTGGCAACACAGATAGCAATGGAGAAGGCGGTAGAAGAATTGCTGGAAAGATTAGCGCCGCATAAACAACAACGCATCCATTTGCTTGTAGACGGAAATGTAAAACTCGGAATTAATCTCCCTCGTACAAATATTATAAAAGGAGATGCCAGGTCTAAAAGCATTGCCTCTGCCTCTATTCTGGCTAAGGTTACCCGAGACAGGATTATGTATTTATATGATAAGATTCTTCCGCAATACGGTTTCATTAAACATAAAGGTTATCCCACAAAAGCGCACCGAATAGCGCTTAAAAAATTTGGCAGGTCCATAATTCACAGAACGAGTTTTGCCGGTGCTTAAACGGTATTCTAAAAAAATATATTTTAACGCAGATATTCGCAGATTACACGCAGATATACGCAGATTTTTATCTATCATAATCTGCGTTAGATTTGCGATAATCTGCGTTTAAGTATAGTTTTAATAGTGTCTAAAGAAAATTTAAATCTGGGAAAGGCTGGAGAAGAAGACGCAGTAAGGTTTTTAAAAAATAAGGGTTATAAGCTTTTAAGGCAGAATTATAAGACAAAATTAGGTGAGATTGACATCGTAGCGCAGGACAAAGAAACTCTCTGCTTTATAGAAGTAAAAACAAGAAGTTCTTTTATCTTTGGACATCCTTCTGAAGCGCTCACCCAGGCTAAACAGAGGAAACTTTCGCAAGTGGCTCTTTTCTTTCTTAAGGAACATAATCTTATCAAGAAAAAAGCCAGGTTCGATGTGGTTACAGTAGCATATTCAGAAGATAAGCCTCAATTAGAGTTGATTAAGAATGCTTTTGAGCTGGATAAAAAATTTACTTATTAAAGGACAAGATTTATGCTCTCTGATATTGAAATTGCCCAGAAGGCAAAAAAAGACCCTATAGAAAAGATAGCCAGAAAACTAAAGATCGCTCGGAGTTTCCTTATTCCTTACGGCCGCTATATTGCCAAAATAGATTTGGGAATTCTGGATAAGATTAAAAATAACAAAATTGGCAAATATATTTTGGTTACAGCTATTACGCCCACGCCCTTAGGAGAAGGCAAAACTGTGACTAGTATCGGGCTTTCTATGGCTTTAAACAAGTTGGGAAAACTTACCTCAACCTGTATCAGGCAGCCTTCTTTGGGTCCTGTGTTTGGTATAAAAGGCGGTGCCGCCGGAGGAGGGTATTCTCAAGTTTTACCAATGGAGGATTTTAACCTCAACTTTACCGGCGATGTGCATGCCATTGGCCTTGCCAATAATCTCGCCGCTGCATTTTTAGATAATTCCCTGTTCAAGGGGAATAAGCTTGAAATTGACCCGCAAAAGATATATTGGCGCCGCAGTGTGGATGTAAGCGATAGGGCATTAAGGAATATTCGTATCGGTTTAGGCGACGAAAAAAATGATGGGGTGCCTCGGGACACAGGTTTTGATATTACTGTGGCTTCTGAAATAATGGCGATATTGGCTTTAAGTTCAAGTTTAGCAGATTTACGTAAACGCATCGGAAGAATTATTATGGCAGATACCTTTGACGACAGACCCATAACCTGCGAAGATTTAAAGGTTGCAGGTTCCATGGCTGTTCTTTTAAAAAATGCTATCAAGCCAAATCTTATTCAGACTATTGAAAATACCCCTTGTTTTGTGCACGCCGGTCCTTTCGCTAATATTGCACACGGTAACAGTTCCATAATTCAAGATAAAATAGCCCTTGCTCTTTCCGAATACGTGGTTACAGAAGCTGGTTTCGGAGCTGACTGCGGCGCAGAGAAATTTTTTGATATCAAATGCCGTGCCAGCGGGCTCATTCCGGATGCAGCAGTAATTGTCTGTTCTATACGGGCGCTTAAAGCTCATAGTGGAAGATTCAAGGTTGTGGCCGGCAAACCTTTAGATGAGGGTTTAGTTAAAGAAAATATCTCGGCCATAGAAGAAGGGATATGTAATCTCCAAAAGCATATAGAGAATGTGAAGATTTTTGGTGTGCCTGTGGTTGTAGCCATTAATAGATTCACTGCGGATACGGATAAAGAGATAGATTTTGTGCAAAAGAAGACAAGAGAGTTCGGTGCAGATGATTGCTGCATAAGCGAAGTCTGGCTAAAAGGCTCAAAAGGTGGATTAGATTTAGGCAGGGCAGTAATTAAAGCCGCAGGCCTGCCTAAAGAATTCAAATTGCTTTATCCTTTAGATATACCCATTAAAGAAAAGATTAAAATTATCGCCACCAGGATTTATGGCGCAAGAGATGTAGAATATACAGAATTAGCAGAGTCAAAAATCGGATTATTTACCAAACACGGTTGGGATAAATTACCTATCTGTATGGCAAAGACTCATCTTTCTTTGTCGCATGACCCGAATCTTAAAGGAAGACCCAGAGATTTTATTCTACCTATAAGGGATATCCGCGCCTCTATTGGCGCAGGATTTTTATATCCTTTATGCGGTAAAATACAGACTATGCCGGGACTACCCAGCCATCCAGTGGGTGAAAATATTGATATTGATGAAAAAGGAAATATTATAGGGCTATCTTAGACGCGACCCTCTGGTTTCCCGTATGGGAATGTTTTGGGATACCACGCACAAAAAGTGTGTGGAGGAAAAATGTATAGAAAAGAAAGCATTGAAACCTATCTTAAGGATTTAGCCGCAAGGCTTCCTGCTCCAGGCGGAGGTTCAGCCGCAGCCCTGAATGCCGGATTAGGCGCAGCCTTAATCAGTATGGTAGTGAATTTTACTTTAGGAAAACAGAAATATTTACAATACGAAAAGGAATTAAAGGCGATAATAGAAAAATCCGAAAACTTAAGAAAAAAATTTTTGGATTTAGTAGATCAGGATGTCAGCGCTTACAAAACCAAGAATATAAAAGAAGCTTTAGATATCCCGCTTAAGGTCTGTGGTTTATG
>JAGUWZ010000105.1 GCA_020062065.1 Candidatus Omnitrophota bacterium | reverse complement strand
CTTGAATCGTAAACAAACCTATTCCTTGGGCACTTATGTCTTTGGTATGAGCCTCTAATTCTCTTTGTAAATTTGAATTTGAATCAAAATTTTTTAAAAAGAGACTTACTTCATATCTGGGAAATTTTCTTCTTTCATCAAGATTGCCTTGCCGCATATCCTCTACACTTTATCTACAGTTTAAATCTCTTCTGATAAGGCATAGCTCCCTTCACAAAAAATTTCCTATTGTTTTTTACAATTCTCAGTATTCTACTACGCAAAACTAATAGAACCGTTAGTTTTGCCCTACTTCGCCAAGGCTTCGCAGAAATTTCTCCGAAGCTTTAGCGAAGGAGAATATTTGTAAAGTTAGATTTTAACTGACAATATAAAAATAACTCATTTTTGTAAAATTTCAAGGGTATTTTTGACTTTTTTTGAAAACGTTTTCAAAATATGGTTTGTTTTAATTATCCAAATTTAAAAGTTCTTCTTTAACCTCTGCATAATCAGGCGAATCGATAAGCCGATAAATTTCCTGAGCCTGCCTGAAATATTCTCTTGCCTTGTTTTTTTGATTTTTCTTTTTATATAAAAGCCCTAAATTGTAACTAATAGAGGCCAGTTCCGGTTGGGCTTTTATTTCTTTTGCCAAATCTTGCGCATATTTAAAGGCATCTTCTGCTTTTTGGCTATTATCCATAGCCATGTATAATTCACCAAGCATATTATAGTCTGCCACGATACTTACTTTGTTCCCCTGCAACTTATCTATCGCCAGCCCCTTCATATAACTGTCTAAGGCCTTCTGGTATTGTTTCTGGAAAAGGTAAATCTCCCCCAGGTTAAAATAATAATCGCTCATTTCGTTCTTCAAATTCATTTCTCCAAAAATTTTTAAACTCTTGTCATAGAATTCTTTTGCCGTATTCAAATCTTCTTTATTTTCAAATAGTAAGCCCAGGTCAAAATAATCGCAGGCCAGATTATACTTATATTCTTGAATATGCTGTTTTTCCCGGTTAATCTCCGAACTCTTAGTCAATAATTCTAATGCCTTATCGTGGTTTCCTCTACTCATATGCCAAACAGCTAATTTTCTCATAGCCATTGCCTCATTCAGCTTGTCTTGATTTTGTCTGCTTAAGGTTATGGATTGGTTATAAAAATCAAAGGCCTTGGAGTATTCACCCTTTTGATGATAAAGCCAGCCAATTAGGCAATAGGAAGATGCTAAATATTTTTTGTCATTTTTCTTTTGGGCAGTTAAGAGATAATCGAAATAATATTTTAGTGCCTCGTCCCTCTGTCCTAATTTTGCATAAGTGTCCGCAATTAAAGGATACACACCCAAGAACTTCGGGTCTTTCTTTATAATCTGATTGCCGATTTTGATAACCTCTGCGTTTTTGCCACTCTTAAACAAATTTTGGGCTTGGTTAAACAAGATGTGGGTGTTAGGATTTATTGTAGGTAGCCACCTATATAAAAGTAAAGAAATAGATATGATGGATAGACCCGTGAATATCTCCAGGAACTTTTTTTTATGTTTTTTATATAACGAGAGGCTTTTGGGAGGTTTTAGTGCAGATGGTTTTGACTTTTGCCTGAATAAGATAAAGTTGGGGTCGCCGTAAAGAATATAGTTGGTCCAAAGAATAGAGTTTATCCCGTATTCCTCGATTAATTTTAATCGAGCCAGTCGCATGCTTTCACCGACGGATTTACCCTTGATTATCTCTGTATAGAATTCCTTGGCGAAGGCAAAACTAACCAGGTCTTCTATCTTATGTATCACTCCGATATAGTGTCTGACTCCGGAAAATAAAAATGCCGATGCCAGACTATATGTTTTTTCCTGGTAGTCTAAGTCTATAGAATTTTTTGCAACGCAAGCTGTGTGGCAGGCATTTGAAAATACCAATGCGGGTAAAGACGATGTCCCCCCTAATGCCAGAATATCCTCTGTGGTAAATCTCCCATCGCTTAATACCCAACCGGTATTCTTGGAATTATCCTTTTCATATTCGCAGTGGCCGGCAAAATGGACGAGATCATATTCACGCAGGTTTTTCTTTACATAGAGGGTATCAATATGTGTAGATTTAAAATCTATACAGATTAAGTCCCGCCTCTTATCAAACTGGTTTTTTATGTTGATTCCTTCAAGGTAAGCGGATTTTAAGTCATCCGTGGGATTAGCCAAAATGAGCATTTTTAACTTACCCGAAACGCTGCGATACTGAGGGGGTGATTCTTGGTGTCTAGTTCTGATTAACCTGCCTAGGTTAAATTTAAGGGCTAAAAAATCATTACCATCGTAAAGCATCTCCCAGGGAATACTTATTAGCTCCTCATCCAAAGATAAAACTAAATCCTTAATGATGGTTATTTTTAATCTGTCTTTAACCGAACGGGTGAGTAACTGGTCCCAAAGAAGATGGCTGGATTTTTTTAAATTGTTAATTAAATCCGCATCTTGAGCGGCTAATTTGCCTGTTTTGTTTAATATAAAGCTTATTTCCTGACATAATTTATTAATCTCTTGGAAGTCCAGCGAACACTGGCTATAACGTCTTACAGTATGAGCGAGTTCTTTTTGTTCATAAACGCTCATCTTAAGTTGATTCTCGAGCCTTGAAATTTCTAAAACTAGCGCGCTGGAATCTTCTACCATATGTTTTTAATAGAATAGATATTACTGAGAATTGTAAAACTAATAGCAAACTTTTGAACGCAGATACACGCAGATTTAAAGATTTATCTGCGAAAATCTGCGTTGGATTTGCGAGAATCTGCGTTAATAAAATTGGGTTGAAATTATCATTTTAAAATTATCGTTTTATAAAATTATCATTTTACTAGTTATTAAATCAGCTTACTTCTTGTTATTTTTGCAAAGATCCATAATCTCTTTCAACAATTGGTCTTGTTTATGGTAATAAGCGCCTATCTTTAATGTATTCCTATGCCGGGTTTGGAATTCCGAACCCGGCATAGGAATTAGTTGTTTTTTAAAAGCGCTATATTTTTATATCTAATATGACCATGGCGAGTTTGTCTTTAGCGGTAGATAATTCTAGCATATATTTACCTAATAAGACATGTTCAAAGGTGACTTTGCCGGAGTCAGAAAGGTAGGATTCGAGTTCCAAATCGTCTTTAAGAAGTGTTACCCGCATATCTTTAATTATGTTTTGGGTTATTTTTTCTTTTACTATAACAGTCAAATTAAAAATCTCATCGCCCTTGCTTTCTATTTTTAGCTCAACCAGTATATCTTTGAAGTCTTTTAAAATATTGACTTCATCTTTGAAATCCTTTATTTGACGGCTGCGTAAAACTGCTGCCGGAATCAATTCCTGCCCTACCAGCACATCGCCGGTTGTATTAATTATTTCCAAGGTTTTTTCTTTGAGTTTCAAGATTATCTCTAAAATATAAGAGGTGAGCATTTCCGAGACTGTTTTTTTTGTCCTTTTGAGTAGCTGCTCAGGGATTTCTTTTTCCTCTAATCCTTTTGACTTTATCTGCAGAGATAAAACCTCGGCACACCTATCACAGGCTATAAGATGATGTTTCATGCGATCATTGTCTTCAGCAGATAGCCTATTTTCCAAAAAAGAGACAAAGGTTTCCTCATCAGGATGAGGCCTGCTTGTTTCGGTTTGCTTGGATTTCCATCCTTGATAAACCTTCCCAATTATTTTTTCCAAGTCTTCAGACATTTTTGCTCTTGCCTCCCCAATATCAATAGACGTAAAAACTTCAAAAATCTAACGCCTAAATAATTTCTATAAAACCTTTATCTTTAAAGCATTCTTTCAGACGTTGAATAATCCTGGATTTACGCATATCTATAGCACCGCGCGAAACACCAAAATAGTCCTTTAATTCTTCTAAACTTAAACTCCTATTGATATTTAATTCCAAGAAATACCTATCGTCTGTATCTAATCGCTTTATGCAGTCCGTTAAAGAAGATAGTTTCTCTTTATCTAAAACCTGTTCAGACTGGATTTGAGCGTTATCGGCGATTATTTCTTTTAAACTGAATCTGTCTTCAGATTCCTCCTCCAGCGAGAGAGGAGGTGTTTTTAATTTACGCAGCTCATCAATGGTAAAATTAATAGTCAGCTGCCTTAACCAACTGGCAAGGCTGCATCCATTTAGCCCCTTAAAACTTCTTAACTTTTTAAAATTATCTGTAATTAACGAATAAATAATTTCTTGGAAGAGGTCTTCGATATTGGCTTGCGTAAGGGTATGACCTTTAAAATTTATTACATTGAAAATGTAGCTGTATATAAGGCGTGAATACTTATTCAAGAACTCATCCCAGGCTCCTTTATCACCCTTAATGCACCTTTGGACAAATTTCAAATCATCCATAATAAAATTTATTATACCACTAAATCACTATCTTTACAATAGAGACGTTTTCCAGGCTAAT
>JAGUWZ010000046.1 GCA_020062065.1 Candidatus Omnitrophota bacterium | reverse complement strand
TTAATAATAACTACTAAAATGATAATTTCAATCCAACTTTATTAACGCAGATTCTCGCAAATCAAACGCGAGATTCTCGCAGATAAATCTTTTCCATCTGCGTAAATCTGCGTGTAATCTGCGTGTATCTGCGTTCAAAAGGCAGTTCTCAAATTGGCTAAATAATGTTGAGAAAAAATTAGGAGATTATAAGAATATGTCGATACATCCGTCTTTAAGGTCTTCGGAAAAAGGAAAAAAGCAAAGGTCGGTCTTAAAACGCACAGAGCGTTTAAAGACGATGATGGATAAAGAGCAGTGGAAAGAAGGCGACCCTGTTTATGGTCTGCCTAAAATTAAGACTGTAAGAATTAAAATCAAGAAAGAAAAGGCTGCGGAAAAGGCTGCCAGCGAAGCTGCTGTTGTTTCTGAGCAAGGCGCTCCTGCTGCTGGTGCTGGTAGCGCAGCAAAGAAAACCGAGAAATAAACAAAACCACAATGAAGCCACAATTTAGTTTCGCTGTTGTTCGCTAAGTTGTGGCTTCACTTATTCAATGGGCACATCCTCTAAGTTTCGTCCTCAGTTACTTTTTGCCGGAGGGAATATTTGAATATTGATATTATAGGATTTTTGATATCTTTCGGATTTTTATTGATGGCCATGGTAGCGCATGAGTTTTCTCATGGCTGGGTAGCCTATAAACTTGGGGACTCCACTGCAAAATATTCTGGCAGACTAACCTTAAATCCCTTGGCGCATATAGACCCTATCGGAACAGTTCTTTTACCTTTGCTTCTTTATTTAAGCACTAACGGACAATTTGTTTTCGGCGCAGCCAAGCCCGTGCCCATTAATTATCAGGCCTTAAAGAATCCTAAAAGAGATATTATTTGGATAGGAGCAAGCGGTCCTCTGGCAAATTTTATTCTTGCATTATTCTCTAGTATAATTTTAAGGCTCTTAAGCTTACCTGTTTTAATCCAGTATTTCATGCAGAGTTTTATTCTTATCAATGTGGTGCTAGGTGTTTTTAATCTTATTCCCATCCCGCCTTTTGATGGTTCGCGTATAGTTATGGGACTTTTGCCTGAAAATTTAGCTTATCGCTATGGCTTGATTGAGCCCTTTGGTTTTTTTATTGTTATGGCATTAATCTGGTTTAGGGTATTGGACTTTTTTATCTGGCCATTAGTCAATTTAATTTTAAATTGTATGGGAGTAATGTTTTAATTATGAGAACCATAAAAGTTAATTTAGGAAAACGTTCCTATAAGATAATCGTCGGGACGGATATTTTAAAAGAGCTTCCTAAATATATTTCTGCGCTTGGCATAGGTAAAGACGCTTATATTATTACCAATAAATTTTTGAGAATCAAATATGGCAAAAAAATGGAAGAGGCGCTTAAAAAATCAGGCTTTAGTGTGAGATTTAAGCTTGTCCCTGATACTGAAACGAGCAAATCATTTAATATGGTCAATGTGGTATTAAACGATATCGCAGGCTATGATAAGAGAAAACAGATTTTCATTATAAGTTTCGGTGGGGGAGTGATAGGGGACCTTTCAGGGATTGTAGCCTCTATCTATAAACGGGGTATTCCGTATATTCAGGTTCCTACCACTTTATTAGCCCAGGTAGATTCCAGTATCGGTGGAAAGACCGCAGTAGATTTGAATCAGGGTAAGAATTTGGTCGGGACATTTTACCAGCCTCGGCTGGTGTTAAGTGATGTGGAACTGCTTAGAACTTTAGACCTGCGTCAGCTCAAAGCCGGATTGGCAGAAGTAATAAAATATGGAATTATCAAGGATAAGCAGCTTTTTTCATATTTAGAAAACCATTTCTTGGATATTCTTGAGCGAAAAACCCCTGCCTTTACTTTTATTGTGCGGCGTTGCAGTTCCATCAAGGCCGGAATCGTGGAGAAAGATGAGAAGGAAGAAAAGGGATTAAGGACAATACTCAACTTTGGTCATACCTTAGGCCATGCTATTGAAGCAGCAGGGGGTTTTAGAGGATATAATCACGGTGAGGCTGTGGCGTTAGGGATTCTTTGCGCCGCTCTTATAAGCAAAAAATTAGGAATGTTAAGTGATGAGAGCCTGCTCAGGATAGAAAGCCTTATCCGGGCCGTGGGTTTGCCTAGAAAAATTATCCCGCGGAACAGATTTTTATTTGACGAAGGGCTCCAATCTTGCGGAAAAAAACTCACCTTAAGCGGGATTTTAAAGGCTTATTATCACGATAAAAAATTTAAAAACGCCAGAAACAGATTTGTCCTTATTCAAGGCATAGGAAAGACCAAAATAGTTGAAGATATCCCTCTACGTATTATAAAGGAGGTTCTGCGACGGAGAATTTAACCTATTTTCCTTTAACGCTGAGTCTTACGGTTTTGTCTTTTACTTTTATTTCTACCGCATCTAAAGTAATCTTCTCTACAGTCGCCTCGCCGACTCTATCTCCTTCTTCTAAAATCTGATTGTTGATAAGCGCACAAACCTTATCTCCAGAGAAGTAAATGCCGTTTAAAATATAAGGAGTTAGAGATTGTGTTATTTTGTTTTTAATAACAGTAATTGGTAAGTTGGTTTTTGAGGGCATAATTGCAGATGATTGGGTTTGAGTTTGAACTGGGGTAATCTCTTTTAGTTGCATCAATCCCTGGTTTTTTGAAGCGTCCAAATGCAGACGCTTAGGCGCTAATTTAGGGGATAAAAAACTAAAAGCTACTCGAGCTACAATTAGGCCAAGGAAAACAAATAAGCTGTATGATAAAAAAGATTTAAAATTAAATTTAACCAATTTAAGAACTATCTTTTTAAACGCAGATACACGCAGATTACACGCAGATATTCGCAGATTAAAGATTTATCTGCGAGAATCTGCGTTAGATTTGCGAAAATCTGCGTTAAAATTGGGTTGAAATTATCATTTTACTAGTTATTAAATCAGCTTATTAAATTTGAAAGTTTTGATTTTATTTATTAGGGTTTGCGGTTTTTTTATCTTTGTGTTCTCCATAAAAATATTATAGCAGAAAATATTATTTTGTAAAGGGTATCTTTTATTCGCCCCTAAAAAATTCATTGACAAAGGCAAAATATTGGTATAGACTTTTTAAATATACAAATTTTGAAGCCAAAGTTCATAACTTATT
>JAGUWZ010000015.1 GCA_020062065.1 Candidatus Omnitrophota bacterium | reverse complement strand
GTATTTTGTGGATATGCTTTATCCCACGGTGAAGCTTTTTAAAGTTGGCAGTCAGTTGTTCACTGCCTGTGGACCAAAGATAATTGAATTTATAAATCAAAAAAGCGCAAGGGTATTTTTGGATTTAAAATTCCATGATATTCCCAATACCATGGTCAGCGCTGCCAAGGAGGCCTTGAAATATAAAGTGGCGATGTTTACCGTGCACACCCTTGCCGGGCAGAGAGCATTGAAAGAAGTTGCTCGCGTTTGCCAGGATAGCAAAACCAGGGTATTAGGGGTAACCATTCTCACCAGCATCAGTCAGCATTTCCTGGACGATTTGGGCATAAAAAGAAGTCTTTCGCAGGAAGCGCTGTATTTGGCGAAAATGGCAAAAAGATGCGGTTTAGACGGCGTTGTTTGTTCGGTCCATGAAGCAACCGCGGTAAGAAAGGTCTGCGGAGGAGATTTTATTATTGTTACGCCGGGGATAAGGCCAAAAGGCGCGGATAAAGATGATCAGAAAAGAGTCGCTACCGCAAAAGACGCGATTGCTGCAGGAGCAGATTATCTTGTTGTTGGCAGACCTATATTAGAAGCGCAAAATTCACTCAAGAGAGTTCAGGAAATTGCCCGCGGGGCAGCATAGAGAAAGTCAGGAGAAGGATATGGCAGAAGAGATTAAAGATTTGATAGAAAAAATCCAGCAAGAAGGCATTAAGGCCGCGGAAGATAAAGCCAGAGAGATAGAAAACCAGGCAAACCGCCAGGCAGAAGAGATAATCAAGAAAGCCAAGGTCCAAGCAGAAAGACTAATTAATGAAGCTAAAGATAAGATTGCCAAGATGGAGGAGAGTTCAAAAAGCCTGCTTAAACAAGCAGGAAGAGATTTAATCCTTAGTTTGAGACAAGAAATTAATGCAATGTTAGAGAAGCTTATTCTCTCTAGTGTCCGCCAGACGCTCAATCTTGGAGAAATGGCTAAGATTTTAAACGCACTCGTCAAAAATTACAGCAGCAAGGAAGATGTGATAATTGCGCTAAACAAAGAAGATTTAGAGAAGATGGAAAAGGGGTTTTTAGAGGCATTGAAAGAAGAGACTAATAAAGGGATAATTATCCGTCCTTCAGATGATATCCAGGCTGGATTTATTATCAGCTATGATAACGGCAAGTCATATTATGATTTTAGCGATAAGTCCCTGGCAGAATATATTGGTTCATACGTTAAGCCCAAACTAAACGAACTCTTAAAATAAGATGGCTGCTTTTTATATTTATTTGATTTCCAGTTTACCTCTGCTTCAATTTGGCGCTCAGCCGCCTTTTTCTTTTAAAAAATTCCTTGACCTCTGCAGAGATAAAATCCCGGAAGCCGAGATTAATCTTATAGAGTTAACAGCAGAAAAGCGGGTTTTTTATAAAGGCTTTCAAGCTACATTAAAGAAATGGTTTGTTTTTGACAGGACATTGCGAAATGAGTTGGTAAAAATAAGAGCCAGCCGCAAGCATATCGACTCTTTTAAATATCTCCGTGGAGATGAATATATAGAACCGCTCCTTGCTCACATTGCCATGAATGCGCATAGAAACCCCTCAATCCTAGAAGGGGAAAGAATATTAGACCAGCAAAGATGGAACATCTTAGATGAGTTAGCCATAGGTCACTATTTTGACCTGGATTTTCTTATTATTTACGCTTTAAAATTACTGATATTGGAACGCTGGGAGAGGATAAACACTGCGGAGAAATCCCGGTTACTCCAAGAGGTGTTAAATTAATATGGCTGCCAAAAGAAAAGGTAAGATTGTAAAGATTAGCGGTAATATGGTAATAGTAGAGACTGGTGATTTTATAGTGCAGAACGAGGTTGCCTATATAATTCATGGCCAGGAGCGTCTTAAATGCGAAGTAATCAGGATAAGAGGTAATAAAGCCGAGACACAGGTCTTTGAGAATACTGCGGGTTTAAAAATCGGAGAGGAGGTTGAGTTTACCGACGAACTTCTTTCGGTTGAGCTGGGGCCAGGGCTGTTAGGCCAGATATTTGACGGATTACAGAATCCTCTTCCTTCAGTCGCTGAACAATGCGGTTTTTTCTTAAAAAGGGGTGTTTATTTAAAGGCGTTGCCTGATGAGAAAGAATGGGATTTCCGCCCCAGCCGAAAAGCAGGAGAGAAAGTCCGCGCCGGAGAAAAATTAGGTTTTGTTCCGGAAAAGATTTTTCAGCACTATATTATGGTTCCTTTTGGACTTAAAGGAAGCTTAGAGATTATAAATATTGCAGAGCCCGGAAAATATAATTTGAGGCAGCCAATTGCCAAGTTAAAAGACCAGGAGGCAAAAGTGCATGAGGTCTTTCTCAAACAGTCCTGGCCGATTAAAGTGCCTATCCAGGCCTACACTGAAAAACTAAAACCCGGCGAGCCTTTGGTGACAAAAATGCGGCTGATAGATTCGCTTTTCCCGGTTGCCCGCGGCGGAACGTATTGTATACCCGGGCCGTTTGGTTCAGGCAAAACCGTGCTTCAACAATTGACCAGTCGTTATGCCGAGGTGGATATCGTAATTATCGCTGCCTGCGGTGAACGGGCAGGAGAAGCGGTTGAGACGCTAAAGACATTCCCTGAGTTAATCGATCCCAGGACTGGCAGACCTTTAAGTGAGCGCACCGTGATTATGGTTAATACCAGTTCTATGCCTGTGGCTGCCAGGGAATCTGGTGTATATACTGCGGTTACTATCGCGGAGTATTACCGGCAGATGGGATTAAATGTTTTATTATTGGCTGACTCTACCTCCAGGTGGGCGCAAGCAATGCGGGAGATGTCCGGCAGATTAGAGGAGATTCCCGGGGAAGAAGCCTTCCCTGCTTATCTTGAATCGCGTATCGCTTCTTTTTATGAACGCGCAGGAGTGGTTCGATTAAACGATGGTTCTTTAGGTTCGCTTACTATTGGTGGAACAGTAAGTCCTGCAGGAGGAAATTTTGAGGAGCCAGTAACACAAGCCACATTAAAAGTAGTAAGTGCATTTCACGGCCTTTCCCGCGAGCGTTCTGATGCCCGTCGGTATCCGGCTATTGACCCCTTAATAAGCTGGAGTAAATATAAAAGTTTTATTGATGAAATCCAGGTAAACAGAGGCCACGAAATCCTACGCAAGAGCTATGAGGTAATCCAGATGATCAAGGTTATCGGAGAAGAGGGTATATCCTTGGCGGATTTTATTGGTTATCTTAAAGGAGAATTTTTTGACTTTGTATATCTGCAGCAGAATGCCTATGATCCGGTTGATGAAGCTACTTCGGCAGAACGACAAAAATATATTTTTGCTTTTATATACAACAATATTTTAGAGCCGCAATTTGCCTTTGAGGGCAAAGAGAAAGCACGGCAGTTCTTCCAAAGTCTAAGGCAGCAATTCCGCGGCTGGAATTCTTCGGCCTGGGAATCAAAGGAATTCAAAGAAATTGAAAAAGAGATATCCGCTATCATTGAAGAAAGTTTAGTTAAACAGGAGAAGGTGAGTGCATAAACTTTATACCCATATTATTCAGATTGCTGGAGACGTAATCACTGTGGAAGCCGAAGACATAGGTTACACGGATATAGCCGAAGTTACCACAAAACAGGGGATCTCTCTGGCGCAGGTTATCCGTCTTGATGGTAAGAAGGTATCTTTGCAGGTTTTTGCCGGCAGCCGGGGAATTTCTACCGGCGATAAAGTAAGATTTTTAGGCCATCCTATGCAGATTTCAAGCGGAGACGATTTACTCGGACGTATTTTTAACGGGAGCGGCCAACCTTTGGACAAAGGGCCTGCTTTATCGCAAAATTTAATTGGTATCGGCGGACCGCCGGTAAATCCGATAAAAAGAATTATTCCCAACAAAATGGTGCATACCGGCATACCAATGATTGATGTTTTTAATTCATTGGTGGAGTCGCAGAAGTTGCCTATTTTCTCCATAGCCGGAGAGCCTTACAATGAGTTATTAGCCAGGATTGCCATACAGGCGAAGATAGATATTATTATTTTAGGAGGCATGGGACTTAAGTACGACGATTATTTATTTTTCAGAGACACATTAGAGGAGCACGGTTCGCTGGCGCGTTCCATATTTTTCATTCATACCGCAGCAGACCCTATTGTAGAGTGCCTGCTGGTTCCTGACACAAGCCTGGCAGTGGCGGAAGATTTTGCCCTGAAGGGTAAGCGGGTGCTGGTCTTGCTTACAGATATGACCAATTTCTGTGATGGTTTAAAAGAGATATCCATTACCATGGAGCAGGTTCCTTCTAACCGCGGATATCCAGGAGACATTTATACTCAGTTAGCCGCTCGTTATGAAAAGGCAGTTGATTTTGACGGCGCAGGCTCCATAACCATTCTGGCCGTCTCAACCATGCCAGGGGATGATGTCACTCATCCTGTCCCGGATAATACCGGTTATATTACTGAAGGCCAATTTTATCTTAAAAACAAGGTTATCGAACCATTTGGTTCTTTAAGCCGTCTTAAACAGCTGGTTAACGGCAAGACCCGCGCCGACCACAGGACAATTATGGACACCATGATTCAGCTATTTGCCAGTTATCGCGAAACTTTGGAGAAACAGACAATGGGGTTTGTGATGAGTGCCTGGGACAGGAAGCTTCTGCACTACGGCAGGCGTTTTGAAAAAGAGATGATGTCATTAGAGGTGAATCTTAGCTTAGAAAAGGCGTTGGATTTAGGATGGGAGATTTTGGCCGAGTGCTTTAACCCCGAAGAGACAGCCATCAAGAAATCAATGGTTGAAGAGTATTGGCCGAAAAAATAAAATGGCAAAATTAAAACTTACCAAAGGAGAGTTAAAAAAACAGAGAGACGCTCTTCGCCAATACTTAAGGTATCTACCTATCTTACAACTTAAGAAACAGCAGTTAGAGATGGAGATTATTCATCAATTGTCAATTTTGGAAGAAAAGAGGCGAAGCGAGGCGGTCAAAATAAATGAAATTTTAGCGTGGGCGGGGTTATTTACTGATAGAGAGGTTGAGCTTAAGCCGATGCTTAAGCCGAAGAGCATAATAACTTCTGCAAAAAATATTGCTGGAGTAGATTTGTCTGTCTTTGAGCGCGCGGAATTTGAATCCGCCGAGTATGATTTGTTCATCAGCCCTTTATGGGTTGATACTGCTATAGAGGAATTAAGAAAACCGGTCTCTCTGCAGCAGGAAATAAAGATCTTAGAGAAAGGGGTAGTGGTTTTAAGAGAAGAGCTGCGCATTACCACCCAGCGGGTTAATCTGTTTGAAAAGGTAAAGATTCCCGAAGCCCGCGAAGCTATCCGGGTTATTAAGATTTATTTAGGTGACCAGATGACCAATGCTGTCGGACGCAGCAAAATTGCCAAGAGAAAAATAGAGGCCTTAGAGTTAGTTGAGGCGGCGGTATGATTGTCCCTATGAAAAAGATTACGGTGCTGGTCCAGGAAAAAGATGCAAGCCGGACAGTGGATACCTTGCGCGGCTTAGGCCTGGTGCATATCGAGCACACTCAAACTCCCCAGGGACAAGCCCTGGGAGCGCTGCGCGATGATATTGCGCTTATTGATACAGCTGTTTCTATTCTTTCGGAAGAAAAATTCGTAAAAGATAGAGGCAGCGTTGCGCAAGAGGCGCCCCAAGACTGGAAATTTATCTGCAAACATATTATTGATCTGCGCAAGCGCCTTGACCAGCTGGAAGAATATTCCCGGCTGCTTAAGCAACGCATAGTAGAATGGGAAGATTGGGGAGATTTTGACCCTGATGCCATCCAGCGCCTTGGCGAAAAGAATATTTTTATCCAGCTCTTCCGGATTCCGGTAAAAGAACTGCATACGCTTCCCGCAGGCGTGATAGCCAAAACTGTCTTTACAGTTGCAGGCATTGCGCACTGCGCCTTGATTGCGCGCCAGAAGATAGAATTACCTTTTAAAGAAATAACTTTACCGAAGCTAGGCCTGGAGAAGATGCGCAGTCGGCTGAATGAAGATAGCAGGATGATGGAGATTATCCAGCAGGATATCTCTAAATATAAGGCCTACCGCAGGAGCCTTGAGCATACTCGAAAGAATTTAGAGAAGGAACTCGAATTTAATCAGGCGCTCTGCGGTATGGGTAAAGAGGGGTTGATTAGGTATTTGAGTGGTTTTGTGCCGGTTAATGCGCTGGGAATGCTTAAGCAGGCAGCGCAGCATGAATGCTGGGGTCTTATGATTCGGCAGCCTGGCGAAGAAGATAATGTCCCGGTTCTTTTAAAAAATCCACGCTGGGTCAGATTGATAAAGCCGGTATTGAATCTTTTGGGAATTCTGCCCGGCTACCAGGAACTTGACGTGAGTTTACTCTTTCTGGTATTTTTCAGTGTTTTCTTTGGGATATTAATCGGGGACGCGGGGTATGGCTTAAGCTATCTTTTGCTTACGCTATGGTTTCAGAAGAAGAGGGGAGCAAGTTTTAAAAAGAATAATCTCTTTTTGCTTTTTTATCTTTTAAGCAGCTGCGCTATTATATGGGGAGTATTGACCGGCACTTTCTTTGGACAGACCTGGTTGCTGAAGCGCGGGATTAAAGCGCTGGTTCCGGCGCTGAATAATCCTGTAACCATGCAGACATTTTGTTTTTTTCTGGGAGCGCTGCATTTAAGTATGGCGCATTCCTGGCGGGCGCTCTTGAAATTTCCCAGTCTTGCTGCTTTGGCAGACATAGGTTGGGTGGGTGTATTATGGGCGGCGTTTTTCCTGGCGCGCACACTTATTTTAGCCCAACCTCTTCCTAATTTTGTTGCAGTCCTTGCCTGGTGCGCGATTGCGCTGGTGGTATTTTTCAACAGTCCTCACAAAAATATTTTTAAGGCCATAGGCAGAGGTTTAAGTTCTGTTAGTTTCGGGTTAAACTTTATGAGCACTTTTACTGATGTGGTTTCCTATGTCAGGCTTTTTGCCGTAGGCCTGGCAGGTGTGGCAATTGCCGAAACCACCAATGCCATGACTGCAAGTTTAGGAAGCGGGCCGGTGGCGCTCATCGCCGGTATTATGATTGCGCTGATAGGGCATATGTTAAATATTGTTTTGGGGCCGATCTCGGTGTTGGTACACGGTGTGCGTCTGAATGTGTTGGAATTTTCCGGACACGCCAGTATTAGCTGGAGCGGCGTTGCTTACAAGCCGCTTAAGTCTGCATGAAAGACTTTAAAAAATAACCAGAAACCAAAGCACAGAAACCAGAAAAATCTGATGACAATCAGATAGACACTCACAAAGTGAGCACCTATCTTGAAATACGAGAGAAGGTGATTTAATAACTAGTAAAAGGATAATTTCAACCCAATTTAACGCAGATTCTCGCAAATCTAACGCAGATTTTCGCAGATAAATCTTTAAATCTGCGT
>JAGUWZ010000109.1 GCA_020062065.1 Candidatus Omnitrophota bacterium | reverse complement strand
TTGGTTATGGCAATATTTTATTGACAAGCTGCTGTGATAGTAATAGGATATATGATGTTTTTTAGCTAAAGATGATTATGGAGAGTTGCAGATGAGAGAAATACGCATTCATGCCCGCGCCGGACAAGGCGCAATCACCACCGCATCTTTATTAGGTTACGCTTATTTTTTAAAAGGAATGTATCCTTATGCCTTCCCGCATTTCGGAGCGGCCCGGATGGGCGCGCCGATGAATGCTTTTGTAAGAGTGGATGCAAAACCCGTGCGCTTGAGAAGTCAGATTTATGAACCGGATTATCTAATTATTCAAGACGCCACGCTTATGCGCGGCTTTAATTGTTTTTCGGGATTAAAGGAAAACGGAATCGCTATTGTTAGTGAAAAGCCAGGATTGGAAATATCTAAATTGAAAGCAAAACAAAAAATATTTATTCTACCCGCAAATGAGATTGCCTTAAAGACAATCGGAAGACCTTTAGGCAATACCGCTTTACTTGGTGGATTCTGCGCTGCAACTAATGAATTAGAACCGGAGGTTTTATTTGAAGCAATAAGAAAAAGGTTTTCTGGCAAAGTCCAGGAAGGAAATATAGAAGCGGTTAAGCAGGGATACGAATATATTAAGAACATAGAACATAGAACATAGGGCGAGGAATCAAGGAAAGAAAATGTTTGGTCCATTAGTTTGCAAACCTGGCTCGAGTAAAAAAAATAAAACCGGCTCTTGGCGGATAGAGTCAAGACCGAAGTTTCTTCATCAAGAATGTATTGGCTGCAAGATGTGTATTTCGGCTTGTCCTGAAGCCTGCATCGTGGGTGAGGAGAAGAATAAGTATGAGGTAGATTTGGCGTTTTGTAAGGGCTGCGGCATGTGCGCATTAATTTGTCCGAAAAAAGACATTGAAATGACTAAAGAGGAATCCGAAATTTAAGTTAATCCTAACGAGGTGTAGATGAAAGAGTTTTTAGAAGGTTCTCTGGCAGTTGCTAGGGCAGTAAAACTGTGCAAGCCCGGCGTGATATCAGCTTATCCCATAACCCCCCAGACTCATATTGTTGAGGAACTGGCGCAAATGGTGGCAGATGGCGAGTTAAATGCGCAGTTTGTGAATGTTGAATCTGAACATTCAGCTGCCTCGGTAGTTTTAGGAGCGACAGCCACAGGAGTGCGTGCCTATACCGCCACAAGTTCTCAGGGGTTACTTTATATGGGAGAGGTGATTTTTAATATCGCAGGAATGCGCCTGCCTTTGGTGTTAACCGATGCCAACCGGGCAATTTCCGCCCCGATCAATATTTGGAATGATCAGCAGGATACCGTAGCGTTGCGCGACGCTGGCTGGGTGCAGTTTTATGTAGAGGATAACCAGGAGGCAGTAGATTTCCATTTCCTGGCTTATAGACTTTCAGAAGACAAATCCATTATGCTTCCGGTGATGGTTTGTATGGATGGTTTTATCCTTACCCATGGTATAGAGGCTGTGGACATTCCCACCCAGGAACAAGTAGATAAATTCTTACCTGCTTATAATCCTCTCTATAAACTCGACGTAGAAAATCCTTTGACCCTTGGGCCGTTAGCTGACCCTGATTACTATATGGAGACGCGTTTCGCAATTCAGGAAACCCAGAAAAAGGTATTAAAACTCATACCCGAATTAACGCAGGAGTTCGCTAAAATATTCGGCCGAAGTTATAACGGACTGATTGAGGAGTATCAAACCAAAGATGCAGAACGGGTAATTGTGGCGATGGGTTCAGTTTGCGGCACAATAAAGGACGTGGTTGATGAATTAAGAAAGAAAGGCAAGAAAGTAGGTTTACTTAAAGTTATTTCTTACCGTCCTTTTCCTATTCAGGGGATTTATGAAGCATTAAAGAATGTCTCTAAAGTGGCAATTTTAGACCGAGCCTTATCTTTAGGTTCCTATGCCCCGTTGGCTTGCGAAACAAAAGCTGTATTTTTCGGTAAAAAGAAAAAACCGCAGATTATCAGCAGTTTTGTCGTAGGTTTGGGCGGTCGGGATATTACCCGCGATTCCATAAAAGAAATTTTCCGGATGCTGACTCAGAAGGAAAAAGCCTGTGAGTTTATTGATTTAAAACCCGAACTTCTAAAGGAGAATTATGAGTAGACCTCTTTTTACTCCCGGACACACTGCTTGTGCTGGTTGCGGTCAATCCCTGGCAGTAAGATTGGTTCTTGAGGCTGCGGGTCAAAACACCATCGTGGCAAACAATACCGGCTGCCTTGAGGTTTTTTCCACCAGATATCCGGAATCTTCCTGGGAAGTTTGTTTTATCCATTCTCTGTTTGAAAATGCGGCTGCGGTTGCCTCCGGAATTGAAGCTGCGCTTAAATATTTAGGCAAAAAAGATGCAATTAATGTGATCGCCCAGGCAGGAGACGGCGGCACAGCTGATATTGGACTTCAGGCATTGTCAGGTATGTGGGAGAGGGGCCAAGACATTCTTTCGATCTGCTACGATAATGAGGCTTATGAAAATACTGGAGTGCAGAGAAGCGGGCTATCACCTTATGGTGTAAATACAACAACCACACCACCAGGGACGAAATCCATCGGCAATATCCGTTTTAAAAAAGCGATGCCGGAGATTGCCTTAGCTCACGGCATACCTTACGTGGCTACCGCTACCGTAGGGTTCCCCCAAGATTTACAGAGAAAAGTCAAAAAAGCGCTTTCTATTAAAGGCCCCAAATACATCCAGGTGCATGCGTCTTGTCCTTTAGGCTGGCAATACGAAACTAAGTTTACAAATGAGGTATCTAAACTTGCAGTGGAAACCGGATTGTTTCCTCTGATTGAATATGAAAACGGGAAATTAAGCGGGGTGCGTAAAATCAAGGCTCTCCCGGTTGAAGAGTATTTAAAACTACAGGGTAGATTTAAACATTTGCTAAATAATCCAGAAGAGTTAAAGAAAATTCAGGCAATTGCCGATGTAAATATTGCCAAGTACGGACTGAAGGCAGAACCTTAACCGCAGCATCAAGCGTCGGCGTAGGTTAAGGAAACCTATCCAACCCC
>JAGUWZ010000111.1 GCA_020062065.1 Candidatus Omnitrophota bacterium | reverse complement strand
ACGGTTTTTCCGGTAAGCGCAACCCTGATGGGATGAATCAAAACCTTTGCTTCAATGCCAAGCTCCTCACTTAGCCGACGGAAGGTTTTCTCAATGTTGTCGATATCAAACTGTTTTAATTTCTCAATCCGTTCACTAAACAAAGAGAATTCTTTTGACAAATCCTGACTCAAGAATTTCTCCTTGGCCTGAGGCTCAATGGAAATATCGTCAAGAAAGAAAAAGTCGGCACGGTCTATAAAATCGTTTAACACCGTTAACCGCGCTTGAAATAATTTTACCAAAGAAAAGACATAATTTCTATCAAAATTATCTTTCTCTATTAAATTCTTCTCTATTAACAACGGTATTACTTCATCTGTTAATCTATTAGGCTCTTCGTTTTTAAGATATTGGTTGTTTATCCAGTCAAGTTTAGCCACCTCCATTACTGCTGCGGTTTTATTTACGTCTTTTATATCAAAGAGCTCTATTGTTTTTTTTATATCTATAATCTCGCGGTTCTCACCCGGCGACCAGCCTAAAAGTATAAGAAAATTAACTAAGGCTTGCGCTAAATAGCCTGCTCGGCGGTATTCGCTTATGGCGGTTGCGCCTTTTCTTTTGGACATTCTGCCTCCCTCTTTTGTCAGTATCAGCGGCAGGTGCGCAAATTCCGGCAGAGGGAAACCCAATGCTTGATATAAAAGAATTTGTTTAGGGGTATTGGAAATATGGTCATCGCCTCTAATAATATGGGTGATCTCCATAAGGGCATCATCCACCACGCAGGCAAAATTATAGGTGGGAGTTCCGTCGGATTTAATCAAAACCTGGTCTTTGATTACTGTGGTATCAAATTCGATTTCTTTATGTATCAAATCAATAATTTTTATTTTCTGCGGAATCACTTTGAAAATAATCGCCTCTTTGTGGTTATCAGATTTTTCAATGTAGGCCCTGCCTTCTTTAAGAAGCTTTTGCGCGTATTCCTTATATATCGCAAACCTCTGGCTCTGGTAGTAAATTTCGCTCCATTCAAGCCTTAGCCATTTAAGGCTATCCAATATTTCGTCGATGTATTCCTTTTTAGAGCGGCTTACATCCGTATCTTCGATTCTTAAAATAAACTGTCCTTTTTTAGACTGGGCATAAAGCCAGTTAAAAAGCGCGGTGCGCGCTCCGCCGATATGCAGATTACCTGTGGGAGCTGGCGCGAAGCGGACCCTTACCATCTTAATCTCCTCAAATTTTCCCCAAACATCAATATTAGCCAATTTAAGAACTACCTTTTTAAACACAGATACACGCAGATTGCACGCAGATATACGCAGACGAAAAAGTTTTATCTGCGAGAATCTGCGTTTGATTTGCGAAAATCTGCGTTAAAATTGGGTTGAAATTATCATTTTACTAGTTATTAAATCACCTTATATAGAAGGAAAATTTGATCCTTAAGGCGCCAGATACGCCGAAGGATCTCCTTGTTCTTCTATCAATTCCTTACCAGCTTTTAAGGCTTTTTTATTTACTGCAGCCAATTCTCTTTTATCTTTTGGTGCAAAATCATCTATAACTTGCCTAACTGTCTCAAGATCAATAAGTTTGGTCTTAGCAATAAAACAGCCCAAGGCAACAATATTGGCAACTTTAATATTACCTACTTTTAAAGCGATATCAGTAAAAGGGTATCTTAAAACACATGCCTTTATATCTGGCTGTGACTTAGCTAGAGAGCTGTTGATGATTAATAAACCATTATTTTTTATTCTAGATGAAAAACGTAACAAAGACGGCTCATTCATGATAATCATACTATCGGCCTTATCAATATAAGGAGAGCCCACTTCTTCGTCGGAAATAACCACCATACAATTGGCTGTGCCTCCACGCACCTCCGCTCCATACGATGGAAGCCAGGTTACGTGTTTGTTCTCTTTCATGGCTGCCTCAGCTAAAACCCTGCCTAAAACCATTATACCCTGACCGCCAGCGCCTGCTATAATTATATGCTCAATCATCTTTATCAATCTTCGTCTAGATACATTTTGCGTTTAGCCGCTCTTCGCTATTGCTCGTCAGTGTTTAGCGTTTATCGTATTTACGGTAGGCGGTTGGCGGTAAACGAAAAATTATTTGATTCTACCTAAGGGAAATTCTTTAATCATTATATTAGCAATCCATTCCATTGCTTTTTGGGGACTCATATCCCAGTAAGTCGGACACGGGGATAATATCTCAACCAGGGAAAACCCTATCCCTTCAATTTGATTCTGGAATGCCAGTTTTATTGCCCTTTTTGCCTTCAATATCTCTTGAGGAGAATAAAAAGATGTCCGTTCGATATACTTTACCCCAGACAGCTGACTCAAGACTTCAGAGATTTTTAAAGGGTATCCTTCCCTTTGCGCATTCCTGCCCAAAGGGCTGGTAGCTGTCTTTTGACCCAAAAGAGTAGTGGGTGCCATCTGACCGCCGGTCATGCCATAAACAGCGTTATTGATAAAAATCACGGTGAGGTTTTCTCCGCGATTAGCAGCATGTATGGTCTCGTTAGTACCTATAGCAGCCAAATCACCGTCACCCTGATAAGTAAAAACTATATTTTGTGGTCTTACTCTTTTTATTGCGGTTGCCACTGCTAAAGCCCGTCCATGTGCTGCCTCCGTGCAATCAAAGTCCCAATAATCATAAGCAAGAACCGCGCAACCAACAGGAGCAATCGCGATAACTTTGTCTCTTATTCCCAATTCATCCACCACTCCTGCAATGAGCCGGTGCGCAATACCGTGTCCGCAGCCAGGGCAGTAATGGGTTGAAATATTTCTTAATGATTTAGGACGAGAAAAGATTTTTTCCATTCCTTCTTATTTTATTTATTATTTCTTCTTCTGTCGGAATTCCGCCTCCTGCCCTGCCTAAGAATTCTACTTTTGCCTTACCATCAACCGCTAATTTTACATCTTCTAACATCTGGCCATAACTCATTTCAACTACCAAAAAAATTGGAAGATGTTTTTTTCTGTGTAATCTGTTTAAAATCTGTGTAATCCCTGCTTGAGGAAAGGGCCAAAGAGTTATGGGGCGGATTAAACCCGCCCTAAATCCTTTCTCTCTTAATTTCTTGACCGTGCCCTTCACAATCCTGGCCATGCCGCCGTAGGCAACCAGAATAAATTCGGCGTCGCTTGAAAATAATTCCTCCAGGCGCTGTTCTGCTTTTTGTATTTCCTTATATTTTTTCTGCAACTTAAGATTACGCTCTTCCAAAGCACCCTCGGCCAGAAACAGCGAGCGGATTATATTGGGTAATCTTGCCTTGCACCCTGTCAATGCCCATGGTTTCTTGTATTCAGCTGAGAGCTGACAGCTGACAGCTGTCAGCTCTAAAGGCTCCATCATCTGTCCTATCATTCCGTCTCCGAGAATAATTACAGGATTACGGTATTTATCTGCCAGATCAAAAGCCAGAAACATAAAATTATACGCTTCCTCTACTGATGAGGGACTAAGAACAATAGAGTGATAATCGCCGTGTCCACCCCCCCGTGTGGCCTGAAAATAATCGGACTGGGCAGGAGCAATATTTCCTAAACCCGGGCCACCGCGCATCATATTCACTATTACTGAGGGAAGTTCTGTCCCAGCCAAATATGAAATACCTTCCTGTTTAAGGCTTATACCAGGACTTGAGGAAGAAGTCATTGCCCTTACCCCGGCTGCTGATGCACCAAAAACCATGTTTATCGCAGATAGTTCCGATTCTGCTTGAATAAATATCCCGTCCCTCTCAGGCATATGTTTTGCCATATATGCAGTCAACTCGTTCTGGGGAGTAATGGGATACCCCGCGTAGAATCGGCAGCCCGCCTGAATTGCTCCCTCGGCAATTGCTTCATTACCTGTCATTAATATTCGCTTATCTTTAACCATAAATGTTTACTAGGTTATATACGTTAGTTATTGATCTTTGCAAAAATAATGAGAAGTTTTTATTTAACGCAGATATTCGCAAATCAAACGCAGATTCTCGCAGATAAAACTTTTTCGTCTGCGTATATCTGCGTGTAATCTGCGTGTATCTGCGTTCAAAGAGTTTTCTATTAGTTTTACAATTCTTTAGTAATAAGGTTATTAACGATTATTATTTATACACTTCAATACAACAATCCGGACACATGATAGCGCACAAACTGCAGCCCAAGCATTCATCGTTGACTTGTCTTGCTTTCGACGGGATCCTGCTTACAAGCGGTGAAAATTTTACCGGGTTAACTCCTTTTTGATTTAAATCTTTATCTACAATAATTAAGCCTTTAGGACAAACACTGACACAAAGTAGACAACCTTTACATTTATCTCTCTCAATTATTATCTTAGCCATTCCACTTTATAAGGTGATTTAACAACTAGTAAAATGATAACTTCAACCCCATTTTAACGCAGATATTCGCAAATCCAACGCAGATTCTCGCAGATAAAACTTTAAATCTGCGTATATCTGCGTGTAATCTGCGTATATCTGCGTTCAAAAAGGTAGTTCTTAAATTGGCTAACTTTATTTGTATTACCCGTTGCGTTTACGTAGCTACAAGACTTCTTAAGGGTAGTTTTGAGTTTTGTTTATATACTTAAGTATCTTACCTGCAATTCCCCGAGGAGTTAAACCATATCTCTCCAATAAAATATCTCTTGAGCCGTGGGGTATGAATTCGGCAGGTAATCCGATTTTTATCACCGCTCTATGGCTTTGCCTATCGGAAGACAAACCACTGTCCCCTGGCCTGTCTATTACTTCCGCAACTGCGCTGCCAAATCCTCCGTCAATAATTCCATCTTCGACTGTAAAAATAAACCTGGGTTTTGCCGAAAGTTCAATAAAAAGATTCTCTTCCATGGGTTTTACAAAACGCGCATTAATCAAAGTTCCCGAGAGCCCCTCCTTGTTTAAAAGCTCTAAAGCCTTAAACGAAACTTCAACCATACTACCCAAAGCAATCAGGGTAAAGTCTTTGCCTTCTTTTAATACTTCTGATTTAGCTAATTGTAACGGACTAACAGGCACACAAGGTAACGGGCAGGTGGACTTAGGATACCTTATAGCAACGGGTTTGTCCAAAGTTAATGCCAACTCAAGCATGTATTCCAGTTCAACGCCATTACTGGGTGCCATTATCACCAAGTTAGGTATATTTCTTAGAAAAGCAATATCGAAAACACCTTGATGCGTAACTCCGTCTTCTCCCACTAATCCAGCGCGGTCTATGGCAAAAATAATCGGTAAATTTTGTAATGCTGCTTCTTCAATGAGCTGGTCATAAGCCCTTTGTAAGAACGTAGAGTATATCGCAACAACCGGTCTAAGTCCTGCCGCGGCTAATCCACTGCCAAAACAAACCGCGTGAGCCTCGGCAATACCTACATCAAAAAATCTATTAGGAAACAAATCCCGGAATCTATCTAAACCCGTGCCTTCCGGCATCGCAGCAGTTACGGCGATAATCTTTTCATTCGTTTTAGCCAAATCCGCCAATTTCTCACTGAAAACTTGTGTATAAGTTTTAGAACTGACCAGGGCTTTGGGCGTGGGGCTACCTGTAGAAATCTCAAAACAACCGACGCCGTGAAATCTTACTGGATCATTTTCTGCAGGAGCATAACCCTTACCTTTTTTGGTAACGATATGTAGAAGGCGGGGACCTTTAATTCCTATTATATTTTTTAATGTGGGGACTAAAATTCCCAGATTATGTCCGTCCAATGGACCAAAATAACGGAATCCTAATTCTTCAAATAAAATCCCCGGGATAAATAAACCTTTTAATCCCTCCTCAAATTTGTTGGCGATTTGTTTCAACCGCCTCCCTTTTGGAACACGGGATTCCAGAAAATTGTCAAAAGAGGAACGAAAACGGTTATAAATTGGTAGAGAAATAATCTTATTTAAATAAGTGCTTATTGCCCCAGAATTAGGGGCAATGCTTAATTCGTTTGTATTCAAAATAACCAGCATATCTTTTTTAAGATGTCCGGCATTATTTAAACCTTCAAAACATAATCCGCCGCTTAATGAACCGTCTCCGATTACCGCTACCACCCGGAAATGCTCTGTTGGCTTAAAATAATCTCTGGCACAGACCAATCCCAGGGCCAAGGATACGGCGGTGGAACTGTGTCCGCTGGTAAACGTATCGTAACAAGATTCTTCTTTAGAGGGGAATCCACTTATTCCACCGTATTGTCTTAAGCTATCGAAATCCTTATTTCTTCCGGTTAAAATTTTGTGGGCATAGGACTGGTGCCCCACATCAAAAATTATCTTATCCTGCGGCGTATCCAGACAATAATGCAAGGCAATCACTAACTCTACTGCGCCGAGGCTTGAGGCAAGATGGCCGCCAGTATGGGAAACAACCTCTATCATCCGCTGCCTTATTTCCTGCGCCAAAAGCGGCAGTTGTTCCTGGTTTAATTTCTTTAAGTCCTGAGGAGAATTTACTTTTTCTAATAACATTGTTAAATTTAATTGAGATGATTTAACAACTAGTAAAATGATAATTTCAACCCAATTTTAACGCAGATTTTCGCAAATCCAACGCAGATAGTCGCAGATAAATCTTTAAATCTGCGT
>JAGUWZ010000041.1 GCA_020062065.1 Candidatus Omnitrophota bacterium | reverse complement strand
CTCTGAATTCAATTTCCGATGGAGCCAGATACCAGATTTTTCTGGTTTCTCTACTCTGATTACTAGTTACTTTTATTTACCAATTCTTCTATCTTTTTTTTCGCTAACTCAAAGGCATTTATAACTTTCTCTTTTACGAAATTATAAATCTTTTTAGCATCTTCCTCTGAATATACATGGGTAGTCTTATTTCTGGCATCAATTATTTCCAGAAAAAGCTCTTCGTCTTCTATTAAACCCGACTTAAAAGCGAATTGAAAACAGGACTTGGGATTAAAATAATCTAATTTTTGCAATCGGGCGAGCCTTTTATAAGTTTTCCATAATAACTCATAAGTAAATTCAAAACGTTTGATAACGGCATCGCGTTTTATATCGCTCTCCTCTTTTATGTTTATCGCTTCCTTCAATCTGCTATGCGCTTCTTTAAATTGTCCAAATAGACTCTGGATTTCTTCGTTTGGTGCCATATCTTTACCTCCTTTAAAGCAATTTTTAGGAAGTTTTTATCCTGGATGGATGAAAAATCTGTTATATCTATATCGCGCAACGTCCTGACCTCTTCCAACCCTTCCTTAATCTTGACAAGAATCGAATTTTTCAAAGCCTTATCGCAAATAATCCCTATATCTATATCGGAGCTAGGGTAAACTTTCTTCTGGGCAATGGAACCAAAAAGAAAAATCGCGCAGGTTTCCTGTGGAATATATTTAAATATTATTTCTAAGATTTGTTTTTTTAGTTTGGCCTCTTTTGATAATTTCATTTTTCCTCTTCTTCAAGACCTTCTCATTATCTCCAATAACAGCAACAAGTTATAACAGAACCACCCTCTCCCCTTGTTTAGTTTTGCCAATCTCTTATCCTTTTGATAAAAAATTCTGCCAGATACGAGCCGTCCTGGTCGGTGATGCCGGGTTAAAGCTCGTTTTGACATTTTAGCTCCTTTAGTTTGACAACAAGGCGCATGCCTAAGAAACCTGCACCACTGGTATAACCGTGATGCGCTTATTTTTTAAGTTAATCGTAGTTCAGATTACAACACATCACGGCAAAGAAGACAACCATTGATGCGCCGTTACAATAAGAATCTTATCCTGTCTGTTTTTCAAATATTTAAACACATTCTCTTTCTGGACAAGTTGCACCGCCGGTATATGCAATATGTTTTGAAAATTCGTTAAATTCTTAGCCAATCTATCATCGGAAAGTTTTGTTTCCACCAATAATACCGGTTTATTTTGCTCAGAAATAAGAAAATCAACCTCCTCTTTATCCTTATTCCGTAGATAATGCAGAGTAAACCTTCCATAGCCATATTCATTCCAAGTATGAATTGCCCGCGATAATTCAAGGGCAATCATATTTTCAAATCTATCTGCCGCGTTTTGAATTTCGGGGTAATTAAAAAGATAGAGTTTTTTCTCTTTTAAAATTGACCTGGGTATTTTACTCGTCCAAGGGCTGATCCTGAATGTGAGGTAAAATATATCAAATAGCCTTATCCAATTCTTTATGGTATCGAAACTAACCTGCAGATCTTCAGCAATATTATTTATTGAAAACGGACTGCCGACTTTCGAAGGAAGCAAAGAAAACAATATCTCGATATTATCAACATTTCTTACGTCGGAAATACTGCGCATGTCTTCACGAATAATCTGCTGAGCGTATGCGGCCGACCATTTTATCCAGAATGATTTTTTGCCTTTCGCGAAAGGTTCAGGAAAACCACCGATATCAAAAAGAGTTGTCCATATTCGGCGCGTCGCAGATAAATCATTCAAATCAAAACCATTTAAGGGAGATTTAATAAAATCACTAATTTTCCTTCTCTTTTTGCTTAATTCGGCAACAGTAAACGGAAATAAATGAAAGTTAAAATACCTCCCCGCCAGCGAATCCGAACCTTTCTGATATAAATCTAAACGGCCGCTTCCCGAAATTAAAAACTTATACTCCGCCGCAAACTGATCATAAATACCTTTTAAATAATTCTTCCAGTTTTTATACTTATGTATCTCATCAAATATTATCAGTGGTCTTGATTCGTCAACCCGGTTGATACCCTCAAAAAATGTAGGGTTTTCAATAAGTGTTTTTTTATTTGATATAATATCCCAGTTAAAATACAAATTATTCTTATATGATTTCGCCAATTCTTTCGCAAAAGTCGTCTTACCAACCTGACGCGGCCCGGAAAGAAAAACCATCTGCTTATCTCTTGATTCTTCTTCCCATAAATTTCTATACAGCCTGCGTTCAATCATAGCTATATTTTAAGTCTATACTCTAAAATGGTCAAGACTTTTTCCGAGTAGTATCAAATTTAGTCGTAGTTCCACCATCTATAATGCCGTATACTTCATATCCTTTAATAGATTCAGTTCTACCAAATATGAACCGTCTTGACACCGGTTATGCCTGTAATCAGGGCTTTTTTCATCATTCTTAGAAGGCTTGGGAGGGCCTTGGGGATGTTTTTGATTTAAAACCGAATCTTTTTCTGCCTAAATTACGCCTATCGCCTATTCCAGAAGCCACTTCCACAAAGGGATAAATTTTATTGTCTTGTTATCAAACTTCTCTTCACCTTCATAATCAGAGGTAATAACTAACAAATTACTGCTCCCGGCCTTTATTTCTCTGCCAGCTTTTATAAGTGACTTAAGCTTGCGTATCTTTGTATCATAGTTTTCTATATCATAACAAACCTGAATTAACTGTTTTATTCTCGGGCCTTCTTTTAGCACAAAATCAACCTCTTTGGCCGAATAATCCTGCCAATAATATATTTCTAGGCTCGGAGAAAGAGTTTTTCTTCTCATTAATTCTATAGCTACTAAATTTTCATATAGACGGCCTATATTTTTTGAACCCGAAAAAGAAACAACATTTATTATGCCTGTATCAATTGCATAAACCTTCCTGGGGGCAATTATCTTTTCTTTGGCCTTAAAAGAGAATCTTTCAATCAGGAAAATCAAATAGCATTCTTCAAGAAAATGTAGATAATCTTGAGCGGTGTGTGTGCTCTTTAGGCTAAAAATATTTTTTAGTTTATTAAAGGTAACCTTACAGGAAAAATTGGAAATTAAATAATTGGCAAACTCTTGCATAGTTTTTATATGTCTTATCTTATGGCTTAAGATTGTATCTTTAGTCAGGATTGTTGAATAAAGTGACGATAAATATCTTTTCGGATTAGGTTCTTTTAGGCTTTCAGGAAATCCGCCACCTGATAAAAAGTTCTCTAATTCTTTCTTTATTAAAGCTGTTTCTTTGGTTGTAAAGTATTCTCTCTGATATTTCAAATCGCGAAATTGCAAAAATTCTCTAAAAGAAAAAGGATAAAGTTCCAAAGAAAAATGTCTACCTGTCAGGTGGGTAGCTAATTCTTTACTCAATAGTTTGGCGTTGCTTCCAGTGACAACTAAATTAAAACCTTGTCTTTTCAGCCGATTAACGAATAACTCCCATTTTTCTATATTTTGCACCTCATCAAGCAAAATAAATTTAGGCTCTTTGTAGATTTCATAGAAGGCCTTGAGAACTACATTCAAATCCTCTGTTTTCAATCCGGCTAAATTTTCATCATCAAAGTTTATATAAGCAAAGTTCTTAGTCTTTAACAACTGATAACAAAGTATGGATTTACCCGCTCTTCTTGGGCCAGTGATTACTTTAATTAAACCCGACTTAAGGATTGCGCTGTACTTATTTAGGACCTCCCGGTCAATTATCTTTTCTTTCTCAAAGACCGATTTTAATTCCTCTTTTTGGTCAACGATTATCTGTTTAAGGGATAAATAATCCATAATGCACAATCCTCTTTGTTTTTATGCATTATAACTGCCTAAAATTAAAAAATCAAGCCTTTTTTGCAACCTAAATCTTTAT
>JAGUWZ010000098.1 GCA_020062065.1 Candidatus Omnitrophota bacterium | reverse complement strand
AGAACAGATGAAAAAGTAGCGCCGCCTTCTACCTCCTTATTTATATTCGCAAGAATCTTCTTAAAGATATGATTTTCAGACTGCTCTGAAATGATATTCAGGGATTTCAGAATAGGCACACCTGATTTTAAAAGACTGGCCAGCTGCCGGGAAAAAATTGTAATCTCTCGGGAGCGCAACCTGAAAGCTGTTTTAAGCGAATGCTCGCCTGATGTCGCCTGGGCTTGACTTTCCTGTTTAATTTCTATTGGTATATAACCCAAAAGACTTATTTTCTCAATTGCCTCTTTCTCTGAATTTGCTTCAATTCTACCCTCTACTGTATTCTGAGGATCTTTCTTGGCGCGGTATTTGTATATCGGCATTTTTATTATCCTTGGGTTTTCACATATTTCTCAAGCCTCGTTCGTTGAGCGCCAGTCATATCTAAAAAACAAACTGCTATATCATATTTGTTGTTTTGCGCCAGGGCCTCTAGTCTAACTACTTTAGCAAGACACTGAATTGTTTCTTGTTCCTGCGCTAAATCTATGGAGAGTTCTAAAATTGCGCCCAACGGTAATGGCTCGCTGGAGATAAAAAGCAAACCTCCTGCGGAAATATTTTTTGTAATACTAAACTCTTCGGGCTTAAAATCCCCTTTAAGCAATTCTTCATTCGATCTAAAAACCTTGTAATGGATATTGATATTATCGTCCAAACGCAGATACCCCCTTTTATCAGTATAGATTTGAGTCTGGGCTTTGTCTTGAGCGGCAGCAGAAAAATCAGTCTCCACAACTGAAATAAACCTCTGCCTATCTATATCCTCTTCAGCAACGGTTACTCGCATAACTTCTTCAGGGGTAGTTAACCCCGAGATAGTCTTATGCCAACCATCCTGGGCTAAAGTGCGCATGCCCCGCAAGATCGCAGCCTTTTTAATCTGACCTGATGGTGTTTTCTTTAAAATCAGTTCTTTGATTAGATCATCAATTACGATGATTTCATAAATCGCGGTTCTGCCGAAGAAACCCGTAAAATTACAGTTTTGACAGCCTTTGCCTCTGAATATTCTCACTGTATCTGTTGATTTCAAACCTAACTCCCGGGCAATCAGCTTTTTTAATTCCTGGGGCGGGGTCTGGTCTTGGTATTTGCAATTCGGACAAACCAATCTGATTAAACGCTGGGCGATAAATGCCTCAACGCTGGAGGCAACTAAATACGGTTCAACACCGATATCGATGAGTCTGGTAATACCGCTGGCTGCATCATTGGTATGCAGTGTGGAAAATATCAGATGTCCTGTCAAAGCTACTCTAATGGCTATCTCAGCAGTCTCTAAGTCTCTGACTTCGCCTACCATTATTACATCAGGGTCGTGTCTTAATATACTGCGTAAACCGCGGGCAAAATCCAGACCTATCTCCGGCTGTACCTGTATCTGGGTTATCCCGGCCATCTCATATTCTATCGGGTCTTCTATAGTAATAATCTTGCGGTCTCTGGTATTAATTTTATTTAAACAGGTATATAATGTGGTTGTCTTTCCGCTTCCTGTGGGACCGGTGACAAAGATTATCCCATGCGGCTTCTCGATGAAACTTTCAAATAAAACAAGGTCATTTTTTGCCAGACCTAATTTTTCCAGATTAAAAAGCATCTGGGTGGGCAGAATTCTTACCACTACACTTTCGCCAAATGGCGTGGGGATGGTGGATATTCTTAAATCCAGAATCTCTTCCGCTACCTTAACCACAGCCCTTCCGTCCTGAGGAAGACGGCGTTCCACAATATTAAGGTTTGACATTATCTTAATCCGCGAAATTATCGCCTTGACAAAATTCTTAAGCTGGGCAGGCACAGGAGCCTCATAAAGTATGCCGTCAATACGGTAACGCAGACTCACTCCCTGCCTGTAAGGTTCGATATGGATATCTGTGGCGCGTTTTCGATATGCCTCTAAGATTATCTGATTAACCAATTTTATTATCGAGGCATCCTCAGCCAATCTCTCAATATCCTCTAACTTTTCATGCACAGACTCTAAAGGAGAAATCCCGGCTTTAGAGGTCTCTAAAACTATTTTCTCCAGAGTCTCGGCTGCCACGCTGTAATATTTCCTTAAACCTTCGGTTATATCGCTGGAGACAGAGAGAACCATTTCTAAATCATATTCGAGTTGAGTTCGTATCTCATCCTGAGTTTTTATATCAAGCGGGTATGAAACAGCAATGGTCAATGTCCGCTCAATTATTTTTATTGGCAAGAACTTATAATAATATGCAACCTTGGGAGGAATCTTATTAATTACAGATTTATCAACAGATACGTTCTTTAAATCTAGGAGGGTGAGTTTCAGTTCCTCAGAGAGAATTTTTAAAATATCTTGTTCGGGGACTAGGTTACGCTTGATGAGTATCCCTGCCAGGGACCAGGAAAGACCTTCGGCTTCTTTTAAAAAAGGCTCTAATGCCTCCCTGGTAAATCTTTCTCTCCTGACCAGCGCTTCCAAAAGAATAGAATCTATCTTTGTCATAGTATCACCTACTCAAGTTAGCCAATTTAAGAACTACCTTTTAAACGCAGATACACGCAGATTACACGCGGATATACGCAGATTTTAAAGATTTATCTGCGAGAATCTGCGTTAATAAAATTGGGTTGAAATTATCATTTTACTAGT
>JAGUWZ010000123.1 GCA_020062065.1 Candidatus Omnitrophota bacterium | reverse complement strand
CCTGGTCATCAGATCTCTAACTGCTTTAAGGGGAGATTTGTTTTTATAAAGAACAAAATAAACTTGTTCAGTAATCGGCATATCGACTTTAAATTTCTTACTTAAGAGATATGCGGATTTTGTAGTTGGAACACCTTCAGCCACCATCTGCATATGTGTTTTTATATATTGCGGGGATTTGCCTTTACCAATTTGTTCGCCGACGAATCTATTTCGGCTATAAGGGCTGATACAGGTAGTTACAAGGTCGCCCAACCCACTTATTCCGCTGAAAGTTCTGACCTTAGCGCCCATTTTATATCCTAAACGGGACATCTCCGCCAGTCCCCGCGATAAAAGCGCTGCCTTGGCGTTTGTGCCAAATCCCAACCCATCTGATATACCGCAGGCAATAGCAATAACATTCTTTAGACTACCGCCCAATTCCACACCGATTACATCATCTGTAGTGTAAATTCTGAATCTCTCGGTCATAAAAATATCCTGAAAATATCTTTTTAAATCTTTTAAATGAGAAGCGATTACCGCAGTAGTTGGTTTGCCTTTGGCTACTTCGCGGGCAATAGTCGGACCGGAAAGTACCCCTAATTTTATTTTGCCCAATTCCTCATATATTATTTCTGATACCCTTTTAAGCGATTCTATCTCTATACCCTTCGTAACGCTTAAATATCTTGTATCACGTGAAAAATTTGATTTTTTAATTTTTTTTAATATCGCGCGGATATATTCAGATGGAATAGCAAAGATAATTAATTGTTTGTCTCGAATTGCATCATTTAAGTCAGAGGTAATCTTTATTGAAGGGGGTATTTTAATGCCAGGCAAAAACTTTGTGTTTATCCTTTTTTTATTCAGGTATGCAACATAATCAGGAAATGTTCCCCAAAGGGTGACTGCGAAGCCTTTCTTGCTAAGTAGAATTGCTAATGTCGTACCCCAGCCACCATCTCCTAATATGGATATTTGCATATCTTTAACCGTCCCCGCCTCACATCTCAGACGGTGAGTGCTAAACGTGCTCTTTATTCGTCGCCCTAGCGCCCCCATCACCCAAAACTGATATTTTCATACCACCGCCCTTGTATTTCAGCCCGCCTCAGCCCAGAACTGGTCGCACCAACCACCGTGGCCAAAGATAGAAATACTACTTTTTTCCACGTTTGCCCTGAAAATAAATCTGTGGATATATATTTGTTAAATTCTTTTCTTCCCGGGTGATAAATTTTACACCTACAGAAAAACTGCCGTCGGTGTTATTTTCTATTCTTACCACCTTGCCAATAATACCATTTTGATAAATTAAAGTTCTACTCTCTATTTCTTCACAAATAAACAAGATACTTTTGTCAAATGAAAGCCATAATATATCTTCCGGTTTAACCGTATCTTTTATATTACAGAGTAATCCCGCTTCACTAATATTTACAGTATAACCATTAAGTAATTTTGATATTGTTTCCTCTTTGCATACCTTATAGGCGAGAGGTGTAGCATAATCCAGCCTGAGAAATTCACGCCTTTCCATTCCTGTGTAAGAATTATTCATAATTTTATCCTCGTCTTATTTTATCTCTAGGTTATTTTTATTAGTTCTTAATTTTGCCAATTCCCAGCTGTAATCATAAAGATGGAGACCTTTGCTTACCGCGATAATCTCGCCGTCTCCAACTCCGATATCTTGCGCCATATACTGTTTTACCAATTGCAAACCGCCTAAATTAGAAGGAAAACCGCCCCAAAGGTCCCAGGAGCGAAAATATAAGATAAAATGTAACTTTCCATAACGTATGCGTGTATCAATGAGCCGCAGACACGGCGGATCTTCTAATTGGATATCGGAAGGCATACCGATTTCCATAATAGCCTGATTAGTACCGCATCCCTTTTCTTTATACATCTTGATAACTTCTTCGATTTGGTTGCAATGCAAAGGTATTTCTTTAATCATTTCTTTGCCTTTAGTATTCTCTTTAAATCTTATTTTAGGTTCAACTAAGCGTTCGCCGTAAGTATAGTCTTCGCTCTTAGTTTTAGCACCGGTGAGCAAATAACTTAAATAATTATTAATATACTCCATGTCTGTTGGCGCAGGTATATTCATTCCTTCGGGAATAATCGGAATAATCTGATGAGCGGGATTTTTTACCCTGATTGTTACGAAATCAAATTCCAGACGTTTCTGTCCCTTGTAACTGCCATTGGTTATTGTATAAACATAGCCATCTTCTAGAATACGGCTCAGACACTGAAACCAGGCATCGTCTAAATCAAAGGCATCGATAAAGGCAGGTTGTAAGAATTCTCTTTCCATTTTTTATCTTTCGTTTATGAATTTTCCCTCTTTATACGGGGAAACTTCTAAGCGGGCAACGGGACTCGAACCCGTGTAGGTAGCTTGGAAGGCTACTGCACTTCCTCTGTGCTATGCCCGCAAATCATTATTGTATAGATTATCCCGCATCCACCTACTTTTAGTTGCACGATGTGGGATCCAGCCCGCTATGAAATAGCTTGGCAGGAGAAGGCAAATGCTCTAGCAACTAAGCTACACCCGCATTCATCAGATTGGGTCTTCCAAGTTACAAGAGCCGCTCTTGAAATTATCATTTTACTAGTTATTAAATCGCCTCTTCATCTCTAAGAGCTTCTAATCGTGGCAACTCTTCTTTATCTCTTTGTCTTTTAGCTACCTTTTTACTCTTAATTATATCATCAATAGAAACACAGGGGGAGTTTACCGTCAATGAATTGACTATGCTTTTGTGCTTCTAAAAATCTTTTTCATTTCTTATAATTTTGATTTTTGCATTTTAAATTTTTAAATGGGCAGGAGAGGATTCGAACCCCTGAAGCACGTAGTGCAACAGATTTCAAGTGCCCTCAAGTTACCCTGAGGCTTGGACTATCTCATCACCATGGCTCTTCGCTTTAGGCGGTAGGCGCTTAGTCTCTGCACCTTGCCTTGACATTTCCAATGTCAAGGCCTTGGCTCAGGATTTCCCTTGACGCTGTTGGACAAGGGGTTCCCTGAATTCACCCACTTTTCCATCCTATCTTTCGATAAGACGCTGCCTTTAAACAGTCTGTCCCCTTTAGCCACTTGGGTACCTGCCCATATTTTTCAAAGCTGGCGACCCGAATTGAACGGGCGACCTCCTCATTACAAGTGAGGAGCTCTACCAACTGAGCTACGCCAGCATTAACTACACTTCTTTATCGCCTGAGGGATTTTGGCAATAATATCCGAGGCGATCATACCCATCTGAGTCTTCTCTTTTGCCGCTAAATCACCGGCTAAGCCGTGCAGAAAAGTTGCGTATTTTGCAGCCTCAAAACCATTCAAGCCCTGCCCGAGAAATGCAGCAATAATACCAGTGAGAACATCACCACTGCCGGCAGTTGCCATTCCAGGATTACCGGTTTGATTTACGTAGAGATTACCATTATAATCTGCCACCACTGTTTTATTGCCTTTTAAAACAACCGCTAGATTATAATCGCAAGCAAATTTTTTGGCGATCTCTTTTCTATTTCTTTGTATCTTAGTAATACTTATTCCTAAAATTCTGGACATTTCACCTGGGTGCGGAGTTAATACTTTAGCGTATAGTTTATGGCGTATAGTGTATAGTGTTTCTAAATAACCAGCCAACGCATTAAGGCCATCGGCATCAATAACCAAAGGTTTATTTATTTGAGATATTGTTTTACGCACTAAACTTTGCGTTGATTTATTCTGAGAAAGACCCGGCCCTATTACTAATACATCGGTATTCTTTGTAAAATTTTTAATTTTTTTAAAAGCTGCTGGGCTTAAAGTTTTGTCCTTTGTTTCGGGTAAAGGAAAGGTCATTACCTCCTTGGGTTTTATTTTTATAATCGGGTTGTTCAAACTTGCAGGTATTCCTAAGGTAACCATTCCAGCCCCTGAACGTATGGCTGCTTCAGAACATAAAACCGCTGCGCCGGAGAATTGAGCCGAACCGGCTAAAATAAAAATATGTCCAAAATCACCTTTATGAGAATCAGTCTTTCTGTGTAATAATTGCAAAGGCAGTCGCATAATTTTTTACATGAGAAATAGAAATCAGAATATCAACATCTTTAGCTTTATCTTTGGTTTCACCATTTAAAATCTCACAATAGGGACGACCATCCTTATCATTTAAAATTTGGACCTCTTTTAGATTTAACTTCACGTTACCCAGAGCCTTAAACACGGCTTCTTTAGCAGCGAATCTTCCTGCAAGATGCGGATAAAGGTTCAGGCGAGTTTTTGCATTTTTTAATTCTTCTTTAGTAAAGACACGATTTAAAAAACTCATGCCCCATTTTTCTATTGCCTTACGCAATCGTCCAACTTCCGTTATATCCACTCCAGTTCCTATAATCATTTTCCTTTGCCGTCATCCAAAGCCGCATGGGAATTCCAATGCGGCTTTACTGAGCCTTATTTAATAAAAGCTCAGTAGAATATGGTTTTAGTGATAATTTTCGATAAGTTTTTTCATCTGGCGAACTGCCTGTTCTAACCCTACAATTACCGAACGGCAGACTATAGCATACCCGATATTGAGCTCTTCTATGGTCTTTATCCGAACAATAGCTCTTGTGTTCTTATAATCTAACCCGTGTCCTGCAGAAACATCTAAGCCCTTATTTGCGGCATAACTTGCAGCTGTTTTTAATTCTTTAAAATAAATTTTAAGCTCTGAATCATTTTGGGCATTGGCGTATCTTCCAGTATGCAGCTCTATCCTTTTTACCCCTAATTTTTCTGCGGCTTCAATCTGTTTTTTATCGGGGTCAATAAATAAACTTACAGAGATAGCTCTCTCTTTTAACTTCTCACAGACCTGTTTTATTTTTTTAAAATTAGCAACGACATCCAACCCCCCTTCTGTGGTTAATTCCTGTCTTCTCTCGGGGACAAGTGTTGCCTGCGCCGGTGTTAACTTACACGCTATCTTAACAATATCAGGGCTGATTGACATCTCCAGGTTTAATTTGGTTTTAATAGCTTTTTTTAAAAGAAACAGGTCTCTTTCCTGGATATGTCTGCGGTCTTCTCTAAGGTGCGCTACTATGCTGTCTGCGCCTGCTTTTTCACAAAGCAATGCCGCAGAAACCAAATCAGGTTCTTTAGCGTGGCGCACTTCCCGCAAGGTTGCCACATGGTCAATATTCACTCCTAATTTAGTCATATGAACAGGGACGCTTTCCAGGCTAATCAGGAAAGTGTCCCATTACTGTGCTGGAAGGTGTCCCGTCATCCTCAAAAATTTTCCTGTTAGATTTTTTAATTTTTTCCTCAAGGAGCAATAACGACGAAGAATCTCATAAGATCTCTTTTAGGATGAGCCCTTTGAATAGAAAAACTTCCCCAGGGCTTTAATTAAATCAGTTTATTTCTCCTCTAACATAAAACCAGAGCATGATCGCCAGTCCCAGCGCAATGAGCTTTAGCCAAGGATGGTGTGTAAACCAATGTCTTATGCGATAAACAATGCTCATTTTTCCTTTTGCCATATTTAGCCAGTTACCTTTTTAATTCTTTGCTAAGTCTCATAAATTCTTTAATCTTGAGAAACATCTCTTCGCTGCTTAAATCTCTGTATAATCTTGAGCGATAAACCAAAGACATATCATGCCTTTCCTCAGATACAATAATAATTATAGCGTCGCTTTCCTCGCTTAAACCCAATGCTGCTCTGTGTCTGGTTCCGAAGACCCGACTAAGCTCTTGATTCAGAGTGAGTGGAAATATACAACCGGCAGCGATAATCTTGCCGTTTTGTATAATTATACCTCCGTCGTGCAACAAGCTATTAGGTGTAAATATGGTCTCGATTAATTCAGGAGATACGCGGGAATCAAGCAAAACTCCGCTCTCGATATATGTGGTTAAAGGATCATTGTTCTCAATAGCAATTAATGCGCCAATTTTACTCTTACAAAGGTTTTCAGTAGCTTTGCCTATCTGCTTTAAAATATTATCCAGCTCTTCTTCCTTCAAAGTGGCAGTAAATAAATGGTGTTGTCCCAGACGCGCCAAGCCCTCTCTTATCTCGGGATGAAAAATAATCAAAATTGCAATTACCGATATCGCGAATAACTTAGTCAACAACCAATCTAAAACATCCAGACCTAATTTCTGTGATAGAAAAAAGGCGAATAAAAGAATAATTATGCCACGTAAAACCTGTATTGCGCGAGTGCCTTCAAAGAAAAGTAAAATATGGTAAATCACAAACCAGAGCATTAAAATTTCTAAAAAAGGTCTCCACCCGAAAAATAAAAATTGATATATTGTTTCAACCATAATACTCTCTTAAATAAATTACACTACTTTGTTAAAAAATATTTTTCTTCCCGATAAGGTGATTTAATAACTAGTAAAATGATAATTTCAACCCAATTTTATTAACGCAGATATTCGCAAATCCAACGCGGATAGTCGCAGATAAAACTTTTTCATCTGCGTAACTCCGCGTGTAATCTGCGTGTATCTGCGTTTAAAAAGATAGTTCTTAAATTGGCTACGATTATTTTTAAAATTGTTTAGCGATTTTAACAAAGTGCTGCTCTAACATAAATTCTTGTCATCGTCTAAGCTTAAGCAGACAATCCATAAGTTCTGGATTGCCGCTTTGGCGGGTCAGAATTATTAGATTGCCATTATTCTACGGTGCTTAGGCAAATATGCAATTAGAGACCTGTTCTCTAATTGCAACATACGTTCGTAATTTTTAGAGTCTGGAAAATCTCTTTTACGTCGTGCACTCTTAAAATATTTGCGCCGTTTCT
>JAGUWZ010000099.1 GCA_020062065.1 Candidatus Omnitrophota bacterium | reverse complement strand
TTAATAGGTAAATCCGGATGAGTCACCCGATAAGCCACATCGAGGTTTGCCTTTATACACCCCCGGATAAATAAAAGAATATAATAAAGAAACCAGAGATAACGGCTGATATGCTTAAATACAGGCGGCCGTTTTACAAACATACTAGCGGTCATAAGGCAAACAAAGCCAGCGACTAAGATACCGATAATTAAATGTTGATAATCCGGCGGCCAGGTCAAAAATGACCAGATTAAAAATCCGAGTAGAAATAAAATAATTTTACTTTTTTTCATTTTAGCGCACCAAAAACTGCTTCTTTATAACCATTGGCTAATAATAAAACATTGACTGCTGATTCAAGAAACGGTTTAAATAAAGGCGCGATTAATAGCCCGCTTGCCACACAAATAATCGCCAAGACTATCATAGATAACCGCATTGCCCAGGGAACCTCTCTTATTTTAAGCCGCAACTCATCAAGTTTACCAAAGAATGTAAAGTTAAGAAATTTTAAATAATAAGCCAGGGTTACAATACTCACTAATATAGCCACCGTAGCCGATATAAAGTATCCTGCCTGGATTGCGGCAATAATGATAATTAATTTACTAAAAAATCCTCCCAAAGGAGGAATCCCTGATATCGACATTGAACCAATAAGACTGGTATATCCTGTAATAGGCAAACGAGAATTTAGTCCACCCAATTTCTCTAAATTGCGTGTATGGACAGAATATTCAATGGCGCCAGAATTTAAAAAGAGCAGGGATTTAAAAACAGCGTGATTAAACAAATGAAATAATCCACCTAAAATAGCTAAAGGCGTGCCTACACCTAAAGCAAATATAATATAGCCTATCTGACTAATACTAGAATAGGCAAACATCCTCTTTATATCGTTCTGCGCTATGGCTAAAAAAGCGCCGACAACCATAGATACTAGACCTAAAACTATTAAAACAAAAACCAACCGATCTGAAACTGTTAGGATATTAAAAAAGACTCTGCAAAGAGCATAAACACCCAAAGTTTTTATGAACACCCCGGAAAGCATTGCCGAGATAGGTGCAGGCGCAGCCGGATGCGCATCCGGCAACCAGCCATGAAATGGCACCAGCGCTGCCTTTAGACCAAAACCTGCCAAAAACAATACTGTTACAAAACCCACAATTGTATTAACTGGCTTACCAGATAATATTGAAGAAATATCTGCCATATTCAGCGTAGAGGTATAACTATATAACATAGCAATTCCCAATAAGATAAAAGTAGAAGCTACGGAACCCATTATTGCGTATTTGAAAGACGCCTCTAATTCCTCTGCCTCAGTGCCAAAGGCAACTAAAGCATAACTTGCAATAGAGGCAATCTCTAAGAACACAAATAGATTAAACAGGTCGCCAGTTACAATTATGCCATTCATACCTGCCAGCATCAACATAAATAAGGTATAGAATCTATATTTATCCGTATATTTTTCCATATAACTAACAGAATATATCGTTACCAGAAAACTAACTAAATTTACCGTAACTAACATAAAACTGGTTAAGCCATCCAAAACCATACAGATTCCTATGGGTGGTATCCAGCTTCCTACTTTGTAGACCAGAATTTTATGCGCAAAAACTTGCGAAATAGAATACAGCGAGAATACTAATAAGCTAAACGTGGCTAAATTAGCTAAAAGGTCAGCAAAATTTTTGAGCTTTTTTCCCAAAAGAGAAATCAGAAATGCTGCTCCTAAAGGAATAATCACAAAAAAAGGCAATATCATCCTTTTAATCTCCGAATCTTAGTAATATCAAAGGTTCCGTATTTCTCATAAATTCTGATGGCAATAGCCACAATTAATGCTGTAACTGCCAGGCCAATAACAATGGAAGTTAAAACCAGGGCCTGCGGCAACGGATCAACCATATTTAAAATGCTCTGGCCTTTGGCCAATATGGGCGCGCGGCTGTGCGTCCGGTAACCTATCAAAACAAAAAATAAATTCACTGCATACTCAATAATCCCTAAGCCTATAATTATCTTGATAATATTTCTTTTTCTTAAGACGCAGTAAAGTCCGATACAAAATAAAGCAAAACACAGGATATATTCACTCATCCCTTTTCTCCCAATCCTTTAAATAAAACTAACACCGTAAAGATGGCAAATAGCCCTGCTCCTACCTTAAGACATATGGCGATATTACATAAAGGAATAATGCCGGCGCTGAATAACTCAAAAGGTTTGCCTTTGTGTAAGAAAAAGTTAAAAAAGAAATAACCACCCCAAAAGCCCAGCAGCGCTATTGATAAAAACATAATCGCGCCAAAGCTTTCCAAAACAGATACAACGCCTTGGGATATTTTTTTTAAGGCAACCTCCCGGCCAAAGGCAAGCATCAAATGGATAAAACAAAGGGCGATAATTACTCCGCCTGCAAATCCACCGCCTGGGCTGATATGACCGTGCAGAACAATATAGATTCCATAAAGCAAAATTAGACCCACGGTAAGTCGCGTAATGGTCTTAACAATTAAAGTCATCCCTTTTGGGTTCTTTTGTTCTAATGTCCTATTGTTCATTGGTTATTGGTTTTAGTTATTCTAACTTTTCTCTCCCCATCTAAACCATAGAACTACTCTTTTTTCTTCCCACCCTTCTCATCACTGCCAAAACACCCATTACTGCCGTGAAAAGCACAGTTGCCTCGCCTAAGGTATCATAACCTCTAAAATCTAAAATTATCGCGGCAACAATATTAGTTGCCCCGGTTTTTTCTAATCCCTGATTAATGTAATTCTGGGCTACTCTCATTATTGGTTGGCCAAAACGAGGTAATTCCTGCAAGGCAAAATAGGCGAAGATTAAAAACAGGATAATAAATAATAATGTAGAGGCGGTATTAAAGAACCAGCGTCCGTCTCTTATCACCGGCAGGTCTTTATTTATGGTTGCGCGTATAAGTATAATAAGACATAAAATTTCTACAACTAATTGAGTTATGGCTAAATCTGGCGCTTTTAAAATTAAGAACGCTAAGGATAAACCTAATCCTAGCGCACCTACGGCAATGACGCTAGAAAGCAAATCTTCAATCTGAACCGCCACAATAGCGGCAAAAATCATAAATAATAAAAGTATTTGCAGTTCCATATTTAATGAGCCCGCAACACTAAAAATAAACCAATCATTCCTAAAAGCATCCAGACCATATAAGTGGGCAGAATCCCGTTATGTAAATATTGGAGGTATTTTCCGATACCAAAGACAACAATTTTAGCCTGATCATAAATATCAAAAAAGCCAGCTTCTGCCTTATTATAAATACTTTTTAAAATCCCTAACTCCTTAATGGTATTATAAAATTCTGTGCCGGTAACTTTATTTTCTTCTTCCAATAATATTGTTTCTGCGCCTGTAAATACTGTATCAGTGCGAAGGACAGGCTTAAGACTTTTTAGCCTGAATATAAGGATACCTAAAACCAAACCTATAATAATAAGCAACGTAGATAAACCCGCATACCATATCCCGATAAAACCAACGCCTGGTATCGCCGGAAATATAAAGTATTTAAGCGGGATCTGGTAAGCAAATACCCCAAATATCACACAGATAATTGCCAGTATCATACAGGGTAACCACATTTGCCAGGATACCTCGCTTACCTGCTTACCCGTCGAAGCGTTTGTCCGCTGGCCTAAAAAGGCAGCGTGAATTAGTTTCATAAAACTCGCCAGCGTAAGACCTGAACCAAACATCGCCGCCACTAAACACACCAGACTTGTGACCTTAAGACTCTGTGACTCTGTGACATTCTGGATAAGCCCCTGATAAACCATCCACTTGGAGACAAAGCCATTAAAAGGCGGAACACCAGATATGGAAAGGCTGGCAACGAGACACGAGATATAAGTAACAGGCATTGCTTTACTTAAACCCCCCAGATTATCAAGCTCGGCTGTCTTTGTGCGATATTCCACATTCCCGGCCGTTAAAAACAAAGAGGATTTATATAGCGCATTATTAAGCATATGGAATATTCCGCCGGCAATGCCAATGGGATTGCCTGTGCCAATACCTAAGACCATATAACCAACCTGGGAGACTGCATGGTAGCCCAGGAGTCTTTTCATATTATGCTGCACCAGGGCCATCATTACTGCAGCCACGATGGTAAAAGCGCCGATAAGCATCAATAATATATTCAAAGCCCTGCTCATTACGAACAAATCTAAAGAAATTCTGGCTAAGAGATAAATCCCTAATAATTTATCTAAGGAGGCAGGTAAGAAAGCTACTACAGGAATGGGTGCGGATTTAGCGCAATCCGGAATCCAGGAATGAAATGGCATAGCCCCGGCCTTAGCAAAACAAGCTATTGCAATACATAAATAGGCGGTTACGCTAAGCGGTAAACGGTAAGCGGTAAACGAAATCTTAATGGCATCCATCTGAAAAGTGCCGCTAAGATAATAAATTATACCTATGCCTAATAGCATTAAGGCATCTGAACCACCCACAATAATGAAAGTTTTTTTCGCGGCTGAACTGGCATTTTCATCTCCCATATTAATAAGAAGATAAAGAGTAAATCCCAAAAACCCCCAACTGACCAATAAAAGAATGAGGTTATTGGAAAGTACTGCTAATAGAGAAACAATTGCGGTTAAGATAATATAGGTATAATACGCAAGCAGGCCGTGTCTATTTCTCATAAACCCGAAAGAATAAATTATAGTTAGAACAGAAAATAAACCTATGGCCGCCGCCACAAAACTGCTTAAGCCATCTAACCTAAAATATGGGTATAGAAAATCAATATTCATTGTAAATCCCACATAGACACTCAGCCTAACCGGCCCTTCAACCTACGCGGTTGAAAGAAGTTAGCTCTTACCTAAACTAAACCCTTTTAAACTCCTCTGTCTTTGCCTGCGATAGCTTTATCAAATTCCAACCGTTCATAATCTTTTTCTTGGTATCCCTGTCTAAAACTATAAGCCTTTCAGTGCAGGAATAACAAGGGTCAACCGCAGCCAGAGTAATTGCGGCGTCAGATATACTGCCGCCTACTGCTGCAATTTTATTGGAAGCTACATTCATGTAACTGGGAGCGCGAATCTTATGTCTGATTGGCTGGTTTGTCCCGTCGCTTCTTACATAGTGAAAACATTCTCCTCTTGGCGCCTCAACTCGGCCTATCCCTTCTCCAGGCGGGATATCTTTTACACTGGCATCAATTGGGCCAGGAGACATCTTATCCAGACACTGACGAATAATCCTTATTGATTCATACATTTCTAATATTCGAACTTTTGTCTTGGCAAATATATCCCCATCTTTTTCTACAATCACATTCCAATCCACCCACTCATATGCCCCATACGGGTCGTCACGGCGCAAATCAATATCTACCCCTGAGCCTCTGGCAGTAGGACCGACAACACACCAGTCAATTGCCTGTTGCTTTGTCAAAACGCCAATGCCCTTAAGCCGTGCCTGTATTACCGGGTCATCCATTACTGCGCCCTTGAACATATCCACTACCGGAACTAAATCGTCAAGTGTTTTCTTTAAGATAGCTACATCCTCATCTCTTATATCCCTGCGCACCCCACCGATTTTCATCATTGCATAATGATTGCGGTTACCGGTAATCATTTCGAACATATCTAATATTGGTTCCCGATAACGCCAGGACCACATCCAGACCGTATTGTATCCAATAAAATGACCAGCCAGCCCCAACCAGAGCAGATGGCTATGCAATCTCTCCATCTCTGCGATGATGGTGCGGATAAAAAGAGCTCTTTCCGGAACTTCTATCTTTATCAGGTCCTCCATTGCATTAACATAAGCAAAAGGATGAGAAGTAGAGCAAATCCCGCAGATACGTTCAACTAAAAAGGGAATCTGGTCAAAATGTTTATGTTCGGAAAGTTCTTCAATCCCGCGGTGCATATAGCCGATAACTATATCAATATCAACTACCTTTTCTCCTTCCACATAAAGCCGGAAATATGCCGGCTCTTCCTGCAAAGGATGATATGGACCTATTGGAATGACAACTTTATGGCTCATTTTTCTTGTTTGTTAGTTTATCCTAACCAACTAATCGTGTCTTAACGGATACTTACCTTGCGGCCATTCATCACTTAAAAGCAACCGTTTTAAATTCGGATGCCCTTTAAAATTTATGCCTAACATCTCCCATATCTCGCGTTCAATCCACTCTGCTGCCGGGAATAAAGGCGCTAAAGAATCTATCTCGGGCTTTTTCTTATCTTTGATTAAAACACGCACAGAGATAATCTCGCCGCTACGGTCAAAACTAAAATGATAAAGTATCTCAAGACCTGCCGGCGTATCCTGTCCTGATGCAATAGCAAATCTTAATTTGAACTCCTTAAATAGAATACTGGCTATTTCTTTTAAATCCTGCGGTCTTACAGATACATATATCCTTCTGGCAGAGTGTTCGTACCAATCAGTTGTTTTATCTTCTAATCTCTCTCTGAGCGCATCTGCGATAGACATTATTTTTTACTCCGTAGTTTTTGTATCAATTTTACCACCCCGGCGATCATTGCTTCCGGCTTAGGCGGACAACCAGGGATATAAGTGCTTACAGGAACCACCTCATCCACAGCACAAGGGCTATTATAGGATTCCTTAAACATTGTCCTTCCGCAAGCGCAGCTACCTACTGCCACCACTAAACAAGGCTGGGGTGCCTGACTATATAATTTTTTTAATCTCTCTTTGGTCTTATAATTAGGAACACCTGTGAC
>JAGUWZ010000091.1 GCA_020062065.1 Candidatus Omnitrophota bacterium | reverse complement strand
CAGGCAAAGCAAATCCGATTGCTCAACTTACCTTAGCCGACGGCAGGAAGGTAGAAGCGCGATATGTCGTTTTACAAAGTGTTAAGGTGCAGGATGCAGAAGCTTATGACATAGAAGGGGCGGTGTTTCTTGAAGACAAAACAGACCTTGTCTATGACGGATTATTGGGGATGTCATTTTTAAATAGATTTAATTTTAAGTTTGACAACAAACAGGAAAAATTAATCCTGGAAAAAATACAATATTAAAATTTTTTAAAAATATGAAATTTTACACGCAATATTTATGGTTTAATACCAAGACTCGTCAGGAATTTATCAATATTACGCCTCAGGTTGAAAAAGCAGTCGAAAATAGGGGACGGTTCGATTTTAGCGGAGCCAGAAATGAAGATTAAAGACACAGAGATTAAAATAGCGATGGGGGATATAACTGGACTTAAGGTGGATGCTATTGTCAATGCCGCAAACAATAAATTGGTGATGGGCGGTGGCCTGGCAGCCGCTATCAGGAAAAAGGGCGGTAAGGTTATCGAAGATGAAGCAGTAAAAAAAGGGCCGATAGAAATTGGTGAGGCTGTGGCTACCAAAGCAGGTAGCCTTGCAGCTAAATATGTAATTCATGCCGCGACTATGGGTATGGATTTTAAGACCGATGAAATAAAAATCAGGGATTCTTGCAGAAATGCGCTCAGGGTAGCAGAGGAATTAAAAATTAGTTCAGTGGCTTTTCCTGCTTTAGGCTGTGGGGTAGGTGGGTTCCCGCTATTGGCAGCTGCCAAGATTATGGCGCAGGAAGTAATGAGGCATTTGAGGGAAGATAAAACTACCCTCAAAGAAATAGTCTTCTGTTTATACGATAAAGAAGCATACGATATATTTAATAAAGGTATTTTTAGTTACATTGATTATATGACCAACAAGCTCCAGAAGGGCCCGTTTACTACCGTAGATGCAATTATAGAAATCAACGGCGGAATTGTTCTTATTCAAAGGAGTAATCCGCCTTTTGGTTGGGCTTTGCCGGGTGGATTTGTAGATTACGGTGAGAGTTTAGAAGAAGCAGTAAGAAGAGAGATGAAAGAAGAAACAGGTTTAGATTTAGAGGATTTAAAACAATTCCACACTTATTCAGAAGCCGGCCGCGACGTGCGTTTTCATACTATTGCCACTGTTTTTATCGCCAAAGCCAAAGGTAAGTCTAAAGCAGGAGACGATGCCGCGGGTTTAAAGATAGTTAAATTAAATGAAATTGAAAAAATTCCTTTCGCCTTTGACCACAAAAAAATCCTTCAGGACTATTTAAAATACAAAAAAGGCGAGAATCCCTTCTAATTCCCCTGTAAAATAGTTTTTAGTGACAAACTGCTCTGAGCTGTGTGTTTGTCATATTGCTCAGATCTAAAAATATGAATCTGGCAGTTTAACCTTCGCGCAGCTGCTTCTCCGCATCCACAATATCACGGTTTATCACCCGTATTGTTTCTTTGATTCTTTCCTTGAGAATATGGGAAGAGGCGGGGTTGTCTTTTATTTCTCTTAAAATCTGCACGCTCATCCTGAAATAACGCACTACCTCGCCTTCATCCGTATCCGTGTATTGTAAAATTTTTGAAAATTCACTGCCCCGCAGCCAAGATTCCATTGCGCTGGAGAGATGAAAATAGGTGGGCTTACTTGCCGGATGGATTTGTAATTTTGATTCTTTCTCTTTTATTTTAGCATACACCTCTTCGCAGACCATTCTTATCTTGCGCCCAGTTTTTGAAATATTGAGTATATGCTGGTTTTTTCTGGGCTCAAAAACCGTAGCCGCAGCAATTATCCCTAAGCCAAATTCATCGAGTTGCTCGAATATACCCCGCGCATACAATTCTGATAAAACCAATTCATATCCATAAACTGATTTAGCAAACTCGCCCTTAAGAGTTAATTCGCGGTTTTCTATGTATCCTGTTTCCTCAAGCAGTTTAAGTTTTGCCTCCATCAACTTTAAGGCCTGTTGCTGCTGTTGTTTCTTGGTTTGAAAATAATGCAGCGAGAGAGTATATGTCTTGAACAATTCATCTTTATATTTTTTGTAGAGATTAAGTATGGTGGCGTAAGCTGTGTTAAACTGACTATTTACCCCTTCGGGCTTATCATAGATAACCTGTCGCACTTCTTCAGGGCTTATGCGCTTTAAGTTTATCCGGCAGTAGACAAAACCTTCTTTATCCATCCCGCGCCTTCCTGCACGGCCAGCCATCTGGTAAAAATCCCGCACCTTTAAGATTCTTAGATAACGGCCGTAGAATTTTCGCAGGTCATCAAAGATAACTGAACGGCTGGGCATATTAATCCCCAGGGCAAATGTCTCGGTGGTAAATATCACTTTAAGCAGCCTGCTGGTAAATAATCTTTCTATCACTTCTTTTAAGGTAGGAAGCATTCCTGCATGGTGATAGGCAATGCCTCTCTGGATGAGGGGATATAAATTCTGCGCTGACTTCTCGTGTTTTAAATCAAAGCGTTTAGATAAGGATTCATACATACTCAATATTTTATTTTTTTCCTCTTTGTTTAAAAAATCATAACCGTATAATTCACAGGCAAGATATTCCGCTCTTTTTCTGCCAAAAACAAAATATATGCAAGGAAAGCCTTGTTCTTGCCGGACGTAGTTAATCAGGGTGTTTAGTTTATTCTGTTTAGCATAATGTAAGTTTTTAACATCCTCTATTCTCTTCCACGTCTGATTCCCGCACTGGAAAAAGAAATGTAAAGGCACTGGACGTTTTTCTTCGATGACGATTTTTACGGGTTTTGAATGAATGGATTCAATCCAGCCAGCAAGTTGTTTTATGTTTGGAATAGTAGCGGACAGCCCCAGCAAATTTAGATGCTTGGGTAAAAACATTAATGATTCTTCCCAGACTGTTCCGCGTTCATAGTTGTCAATATAATGTATCTCGTCAAAGATAACCCAGGAATATCTTTCTAAACTTTCAGGCTCATCCAGGACTTTATTGCGGAATATCTCTGTGGTCATAATCATTACCGCTGCCTCGGGGTTCAAAGATACATCACCGGTAAGGATACCAATATTTTTACCAAACTCGTTTTGGAAATCGCGGAATTTCTGATTGGAGATGGCCTTGATAGGCGCGGTGTAGATTACCCCTAGTTGTTTTTCCAGGCAGCTTAGAATCACATGTTCGGCAATAGCAGTTTTGCCTGCGCCAGTGGGAGCAGAGACGATAACGGAAAGCCCCTGATTGATATAGTCAATTGCCTCTTGTTGGAAACGGTCGTAAATCATAGCATCTCTTATTTTAGTTGAGCAGTGCAACAGAATACCAATCTAATAGATAAACTCCTGCTTTAAAACCCACTGTTCCGATTGCAACGGAAACAGTTTCTATTATAATCTAAAACAGTTGATTTATCCATAATAAAAGAATATAATTAT
>JAGUWZ010000126.1 GCA_020062065.1 Candidatus Omnitrophota bacterium | reverse complement strand
CATCTTGGGGTGGGGACAGCTTCCCGATTGAGTTGGAAAACGTCTCTACCTACATGTGAGTTAAGGCTTCATTAATCAAGGGTAAAATATCCTGGATTTCGCTCTTGGTTAACCTTCCTAACTTGCCAAACTTATAATTTCCCTCCTCATCCCTGTTTTCCCTGGTTAGTTGCAACTTCAATGGCCCATTGTTATAAGAATAGACACTAACTGTGATTCTTGAGCCTTTATCTGTCTCAAATGACTTGGTAAACACCTGGTTATCCAAATTACTATCGTAAGGCATCTTCCCTCCTTTAATGAGCAGACGATTTACGGAGCAAAGCGACGTAAATTGTAGCCCTTGACATCTTTGATATCAAGGGCGTCTTGAGAATTAAACCCCTCACTTGAGTTACTACGCAGGGATACTACTCTGTATCTGAGTGAGGGGTCAAATTCAGCCTCAGGCTTACGTTCGCTTTGCTCCGTAAGTCTCGTCTTCATTTGACTAAAAATACAGCCGCAATAATTCTGTCTATAGAGTTGGTGTCTCCTGGCAAAATCAATTGCATTTTTAAAACCTTCTTTTTTCTTAAAATCATATTCCAGAAAATAATCCTGACCAACTGCCCTGCCAATTTCATTGATCCAATTCGTATTCTTATGCGGACTGATGGTTAAGGTGGTAGTAAAATAATTCAAACCCCGCTTTTTAGCCATCTTTGCGCTATACTCAAGCCGCATCCTAAAACAAATCGCACAACGCCTGCCTCCTTCCGCTTCATTTTCTAATCCTTTAACTTCAGCCAACCAGTTTTTCTGGTCATAAACACCTTCTATAAGTTTGATTTTTAAGATGCCCGCAACTGTCCTGGCTGTTTCCAAGCGCCTGAGATATTCCTCTTCTGGATGAATATTAGGGTTATAAAAAAGTCCGCTAACCTTAAAACCATCTTGCTCTAATTTCTCTATGGCAGAACTCGAACAAATGCCGCAGCAAATATGTAAGAGTATTGACTTCATGCTATTAATTAGCCAATTTGAACTACCTTTTGAACGCAGATACACGCAGATTACACGCAGATATACACAGATGGAAAAGTTTTATCTGCGACTATCTGTGTTTGATTTGCGGGAATCTGCGTTCAAATTTTAATTTTTAATATTTTCTTAATCGTTAATTTCGTTTTAAAATCTAAAAACTAACAGTCATCCCATCATAAGCGGCAACTACCTCACGATGCAACTCCTGGGATAGTTTTTCAGCTAAAAGATGTGGTTTCGCCTTAAGCATGGTCATACCAAAATGGGTAAGAATTGTTTTCTCGGGTTTGAGCTTTTGAATTAAATTTTTAATGTCCGAAATATTTAAATGGTCTATCCCTGGACGCATCTCGAGAAAAATAACAGAAACGATTAGTATATCCGTTCGATAAAATTCTGTCAGTTCTTCAAAATATTTAGTATCCACTAACAACCCCACACTTTTATCTTGGAGCTTAAATTTTAAACCAAAGGTCTCTACCGGATGGATGTGCTGCATTGAGGTCTGAAAAACAAAATTTCCCACGCTATAGTTTGTATTAGCGGTTAATATTTCAAAATTTTGCGGAAAGCTTCTCAAATATTTAAAAATAACCGGGTCGCCTTCCAGGGTATCCTGCGGGCAAAAAACCACACCCCTCCTCTTAAATCCTCCCTCAGTCATAGCCTCAATCATCACGTTTATATCTCCAGAATGGTCAAGATGGCGGTGGGTAAGGATTATACCGTCTAATTTTGCCGGGTCTAATTTAGGCTTACTTTTTGCACAGCAAACCAGACTTCCTGGTCCAGGGTCAATTAATACGTTTGTAGCTTTAGAAGAAATCCAGATACCGCCGGAATGGCGCAGCTGTTTTATCATTACAAACCGCGCCCCTGCCGTGCCCAGGAATTTCAAGAAGTCTTGTTTTGGAATTTTCTCTCCTGACTTGGTCGCTTGCGCCCTAAGCTGGCGACGTGGTAACCTTACTTTAACCATATCTGTCGTAACTCCTGGTTTATCTTATACATTGCGCTGTAAGTAAGTTCCGGCTTCAACGATTCATCTTCTAAATTTATCTTCTTCTTTTTATGATTGATAAATTCCTCTATGCCGAGCGCTTTCATCCCGCAAGACTTTACAAAATATTTTATTTCCTTGTCATCTGAAATAACTACTGTGTTTTTGTTATTGCCCTGAGTTTCAATAATTTTTTTTATCCTCTCATCAGCCGTCACTTCACAAGAAAATATAACTTCGATATTGTACTCTCCTGTCTTAAAATCACCGGCATATCCGTCAAATACTACAGTAATTTTATTTTTGCAGCTGCCGCAGAGTTTTTCTCTCCCGATGAATTCAAGCAGGGATAATCTCTCATCCTTGATTTTATTGGCCAGTGGAAATAACTGATGTTTGGTGAAATTATACCCGTCGATGATGTAGTGTAAAGACATAGATAATACCTCCTATGGCAGCGTATATCACGATGAAAGAAAAACTTAAAAGCGACATGGCCACAGCGGAATCTTCGCCTACGCCTACCTTGCCTAAAAATGAAACCATAGCATTTTCTCTTACCCCTAATCCGCCGATAGAGATTGGCAATAAAGCAATAAAAGCTACTATGGGCAGGCAGATAAAAAGGTATAACATCCTTATTTTTAAACCCAGGGCAAGAGAGATGAGATACATACAAAAAGGGCTGAGGGCCTGCAGAAATATAGATAGCAGCAGATTTTTAAAAACTATTTTCTTATGATTTCTTAAATTATGCATCTCTGCATGCACGCTTTCAATGACCGTGATTTTACCGGCACCAGACCGATATAACAGCCTTTTTATCCTGGAATAGACAAACTTGTTAAAAATAACTAAAAGAATAAAAGTTAAGATCCCGATGAAAAAAGCAATACTTGCAAAAATAATCTTCTCTTGTTTTATTAAATTCCAATCCAGAGAACAAGCTAACAATAAGATCACCGCCATCCCTATCAAACCGCTTAACCTGTCAAGAATAACTGTGGCAATGACCTTAGTGGTTTTTTTTGTATCTTTTGCCAAATCAAGGCTGCGCACAAAATCCCCTCCGATAGT
>JAGUWZ010000087.1 GCA_020062065.1 Candidatus Omnitrophota bacterium | reverse complement strand
CTTGATGCAATTAAATGTCCCTTTAAGGTTCACCTTGATCACTGCATCCCACTCAGACTCACTCATTCGCAAGAGAAGATTATCTTTAGTAATCCCTGCGTTGTTAACTAATATATCAATCTTGCCGAATTTATCAAGAATTTTATTAAGTGCCTCTTCTACTTTCGCAAAGTCTCCAACATCCACCTCTTCTACCAATGTCTTCCTTCCCAGAGCCGCAATGTCCTTACAGGTCATCTCTGCGTCCTGCAGATTTACATCCCAGATTACAATATCCGCGCCTTGCTTAGCGAATAAAAGGACAATCTCACGGCCAATACCTCTGCCACCACCGGTGATTAAGGCAACCTTGTTTTCAAGACGCATTTACCCTCATTTCGTTGGAGAGTAACCAGAAAACAGATTACAGTAACCAGAATCCATTTAGTTTCTGTAATCTGGTTATTGGTTTCTGTTCTCTAAATTGAGAATATCTTCCTTTTTCTCTATATTAATTACCTTGGCTTCTTCGGAAATACGCCGCATCAGACCTTTTAATACCTTGCCTGGCCCAAATTCGAAAAATGTACTTACCCCCTGGGAAAGCAGAAAACGCATTGAATCTTCCCACTTTACAGAAGAACGCATTTGATAAACTAAGTTTTCCTGGATTTGCGCAACTTTATATTGCGGCCTAGCAGTATAGTTGCTAATTACAGGTATCAAAGGAGGAAACATTGCAGTATTATCTAGAAACATCTTTAAGTCTACCGAAGCCTCAGACATCAAAGAAGAATGGAATCCGCCGCTTACTTCTAGGTCAATTACTCTTTTTGCCCCTGTTTCAATACATAATGCCCTGGCTTTATCCACTGCCTCTATTGCCCCAGAGATAACAGTTTGACCTGGTGCATTAATATTAGCTATCTCTGCATGGCTTTGAAAACAAATGTCTTTTACTTTATCAAAAGGCAAATCTAAGACTGCGGCCATTTTGCCTGGATGTTTTCTTGACGCATCTTCCATTATCTCAGCCCTTCTTTTTACCAGCCTTAGGCCATCCACAAAAGCTAAGCTACCTGCTGCTATCAAAGCTGTATATTCACCTAAACTCAATCCTGCCAGAAAAGAAGGCGTTATATCTATTCTTGCCTTAAATGCTTGGTAAGCAGCAATACTTACGGTTAGAATTGCAGGTTGAGAAATAACCGTTAATTTTAGGAGGTCGCCAGGACCTCTAAAACAACGCGTCTTTAAATCAAAGTCTAAAACTTCATTTGCCTTATCAAATATCGCTTTGCTCTCCGGAAATGATTCATATAAATCTTTTCCCATGCCAACGTACTGACTCCCCTGCCCAGCAAATAGAAAGCCTATTTTCTCCATCACCAACACCTACCATTTTATAATCACTGCTCCCCAGACCAATCCTGCTCCAAATGCATCAATAAGCACAATGTCTCCTTTTTTTATTTTACCTTCTTTGACCGCCTCACACAAAGCTGTAGCCGTAGAAGCAGAAGACATATTCCCGCATTTGGCGATATTAAGATAGACCTGGGCATTAACAAATCCCAGCCTTTTGGCCATAGCATTGATAATACGACTATTCGCCTGGTGCGGGATAATCCAATTCACGTCACCACATTTTAAACCCGCCCTTTTAAGCGCTTCTTGACCAGCGCCTACCATGCTTGTTACTGCTATTTTAAATACCTCATTTCCCTGCATTTTTAAATAATGCATGCGCTCTTTCAATGTTTTCGGGGTTGCAGGAAGGCGCGAGCCGCCGGCAGGAAGATTTAACAAATCAGTTTTCGTACCATCGCTTCCTAAATAAGTAGAAAGTATACCGCCGGATTTTACTTCTGCCATTACACAGGCGCCGGCGCCGTCACCAAACAAAACACAGGTGTTTCTATCCTTCCAGTCTGTAATCGAAGACAAAACCTCGGCCCCAATCACTAATGCGTTTCTGCAAGTGTCGCGGGCAATAAATTGCTGGGCAACGCAAATGCCGTAGATAAATCCTGCGCAGGCAGCAGAAATATCAAAACAAATCGCTTTCTTTGCCCCTAAATTCGCCTGAACAAAAGTAGCGGTAGCAGGAAATTGCATATCCGGGGTAATAGTAGCAACAATGATTAAATCCAAATCTTTAGGATTAACCCGCGCGTCTTTTAAGGCCTCTTTAGCAGCTTTAGTGGCTAAATCGCTGGTTGCTTCATCCTTAGCAGCCAGATGTCTCTCTTTTATACCAGTGCGGGTGGTAATCCATTCATCCGAGGTATCCACCATCTTTTCCAAATCCGCATTAGTTAAGATTCTCTTCGGCAGATACTCACCTACTCCTATTATTCCCACTCTTTTCATATTAAATGAGCGCATAACCCAGCACTAATTTTTGCGCATTTGCTGGATTTATAGATTTAGGGTTATAACGAAATTCCTCCTTTATCTTTGAGGCGATTTAACAACTAGTAAAATGATAATTTCAACCCAATTTTAACGCAGATTTTCGCAAATCTAACGCGAGATTCTCGCAGATAAAACTTTTTCATCTGCGTATATCCGCGTGTAATCTGCGTGTATCTGCGTTCAAAAAGGTAGTTCTTAAATTGGCTATTAGCTTTAAGACAAGCGCTTTTTCAAAAATTAGTGCTGGGTTATGACCTCGCTTATCTTTTCATTAAATCTGTATTCAACTTCTTTTTTGGCTACCCGGATAGCATTTTTTATAGCCTTGGCATTGGAACGACCGTGGCCGATAATAACCACGCCATTAGCCCCCAAAAGCGGAGCCCCGCCGTATTCAGAGTAATCTATTTCCTTTTTGAATTTTTTAAAACTGGTCTTCAATAATAAAGCTCCTAATATTCCTAAAGGATGGTTTAAGATATGTTTTTTCAAAAATTTCTGCAGCGCCTCAGCCAGGGCTTCTGAAACCTTTAAGGCGACATTGCCCACAAACCCGTCGCAGATAATAATATCGCAATCGCCTGAGAAAAGGTGTTTACCCTCAACGTTGCCGATAAAATTAAGACGGCTTTGGCAAAGCAACTCATGGCTGTCTCTGATGAAATCCGTGCCTTTGCTTTCTTCTTCACCCACGCTTAAAAGACCAATTGTAGGATTTAGCTTATTCAGGATTTCCCGTGTATATATATCAGCCATAATACCGTACTGCAAGAGATGAATAGGTTTGGGGTCAATATTGGCGCCAACATCAATAATAAAAGATATGCCTTTTAAACTGGGCATCACTGTGCCGATGCCTGGACGTTCAATCCCGGGTAACATTCCTAAGGTCAAGGTTGCCGCACAAACCACAGCGCCTGTATTACCTGCGCTGAAAAAAGCATCACCCTGTCCGTCTTTGACTAATTTCAAACCAATCGCTATGGAAGAATTTCTTTTTCTTCTAAAACTGGTTGCGGCAGATTCGTTCATACCGATTACTTCCTGGGAATGATACACAGAGATTAATTCAGAACTAAATTTGCTTTTCTTAAGTAAGCCTTTAATCTTGTCTTCATCGCCAACAAGACCTATTTCTATCCCATATTCTTTAACTGCGGCAATTGCCCCATCTATCGCCACTTCCGGCGCGTAATCACCGCCCATGGCATCAACTATGATTTTCATTTCCCCTCGCTTGGCTTTAAGAGATCTATTATTGTTTCTTTTTCTTTTCTTTCACCTTAATCTCAATAGCCTGTCTACCATTGTAATAGCCGCAAACCGCACAAACCCTGTGTGGTAATTTAAGTGATTTGCATTGAGGACAAGGCATAAGAGCCGTCTTGCTTAACTTCCAATGGGTTCTGCGCCTTCTGCCGCGCGCCTTAGAATGTCGTTTTTTTGGTAATGGCATATATCTCTCCTAAAACTTGGGGACGGTTCTCATTTTTCGAGAACCGTCCCCCTTTTTTTAACCGTCCCCTTTTCCTTTTTCTTTTTTACAACTACATTCACCTACATTCAGGTTCTTGCCGCAGCCAGGACATAAACCTTTACAATCAGGTTTACACAAAGACTTAATCGGATACCCCAAGATTATATCCTGCCTTATCTCAGGATTCAAATCAATTCCATACTGACCGTTATCCACCTGATAATTCAATTTTAATTTCTTTTTTAAAACAACTCTAAATTCATTGAGACAGCGACTGCAGATAAAATTAATTTGCGTGTTTAAATTCAGATCTACAGTGACGACGTTGGTAATCTTAAGCACATCTGCTTTTATCTGTATCGGGCTGCAAAGTTGAGCTATCTCTGTGTCTAGTTCTAAGCTTTTTGGCGGGATTGTTTCCCCTAAAGTCAATCCCTCAGGCGGTATCTGGTCTATATTTATTTTCATTAGTTATCCCCAAAGGCGATTTTCTTGTTTATTTTCTGCTTAAGCGCTCTTTCTACAAATTTGGGGAGAAATGAGGATAAATCCGCGCCTAAAAAAGCCGCTTCTTTTAGAAGTTTTGAGGAAATGTAGCTGTAGGATTCTTGTGGCATTAGAAATATTGTTTCTATATCCGGCGCCAGTTTTCTATTCGTTAAAGCCATCTGGAATTCATATTCAAAATCTGAAATCATCCTTAATCCCCGAATTAATACCTTGACTTTTTGTTTTCGCGCAAAATCAACTACCAACCCTTTGAAATTACAAATCTTGACTCCTTTTAAACCAAGAGTTGCCTTTTTTAACATATCCTCTCTTTCCTGCACTGTAAAAAGTGGTTTTTTCTGGGACTTACAAGCTACCGCTATAATCACCTCAGGAAATATTTCCAGGGCTCTTTTTACAAGGTCAATATGCCCGTAAGTAACCGGGTCAAAAGTTCCAGGATATATCGCTACTTGACACATTCCACCACCCCCACCAAGATAGGCGTTCGCTTACGCTCATGCACTATCTTGTCCATAGGGGTTTTCCAACCCCTCTTGAGCGGTCACTTCGCTCCCTTCTCACCCCTTAAGAG
>JAGUWZ010000080.1 GCA_020062065.1 Candidatus Omnitrophota bacterium | reverse complement strand
TTTAAAGATTTATCTGCGAGAATCTCGCGTTTGATTTGCGAAAATCTGCGTTAATAAAATTGGGTTGAAATTATCATTTTACTAGTTGTTAAATCGCCTCATTTTTTTATACAAGGCATTATAAAATTTTCGAGTGGCAGCGGCAATATTCCTGGCTTTACATATTGCTTTACAAACAGCCACCCTTTGTCCTCCACAAGAAGAAACCCTGTCTATATTTTCTTCGTTAATTCCCCCAATGGCAAAAAAAGGTATGCTTATTTTATTTCTGCACGTTTTTATTAAATCAACCCCTATTGCATGTGTGGCGGGTTTTGTAGAGGTAGGAAATATTGGACCTATCCCGATATAATCAGCTCCCTTATCTTGAGCTTCTAAGGCCTCTGTTATATTACGGCAGGAAGAACCGATGATTTTATCTTTGCCTAATAATTTCCTGGCAGCCTCTATGGGTAAATCTTGCTGCCCTAAATGCACGCCGTCTGAATCCACCAATATTGCGATATCAATGTGGTCGTTAATAATAAAAAGGATATTGCTCCTGGATAATAAACCCTTTAATACCAGGGCATCCTTAAGTATGGTCTTCTTATTAGAAGATTTGTCCCTCAGCTGAATAATCTCGGCACCTGCGCGTATAATTTTCTTGGCAGTGCGGATTAAAGACCTATCCTTAAGGACTTTTTTATCTATGATGACATAAAGACGGGAATTTCTTAATAACTTTTTTTTCGAGAGCATAGATGTCGTACCTTATTTTTTTAAACTTTAACGCGATATTATTGACCTTTGCCTTGCTCATCGAAGGCCTAAAACAGCTTTTTCCCTCACGGAAACCGCTTCTTTTTGTTCCTTTGGTTAGGCAAAGGTCAATAACATTATCTAATTTACTGAATTCCTCTAAAACCCTTATAGATTCTTTTACGCGTTGGATATTGGCAAAAAATATATCCTGGAAATCTAATCTTTTTAATTCGCTTTTGTTTCTTAAGGTTCTGCCAACGTCTTTTAAGGCTTCTCTCTCAGCAATTAGGCGAGGGATGTTTCGCAGATTGTTGACAAGGTAACGAACCTCGTGTCTTATTTTTTTAAACTGGGAGGTCAAATTACGGTCAGCGATAATAAACCTGGCTACCTCTTCGCAAACGCGCAAACCTTCTTTTGTGCGGTTTATATTTGCGTCGATGACTCGATAAACCCCGTTAGAGACACCCTTATTTTCTTGTCTTGCCCAATAGTCCCTAAAGGGGTAAATACCTTTTATTTTAGAAAGACTTGGCAATTTTCTTTAAAAGATTCGTGGTGGAAAAGCCTTTTATAAGTCTTACAGTGATGACTTTACCACCATAGCTTATAACAAAATCCCTGCCTACTATATTTTCTTCCTTCCAATCTGAGCCTTTAACCAATACGCAGGGTTTTAGAGATTTTATTAAGTTAAGAGGCGTATCCTCTCTAAATATTATTACGTAATCTACACTTTCCAGAGCAGCAATTACCCCTGCTCTGAATTTTTCGTTTATTAAAGGCCTCATCTTGCCTTTGATTCTTCTCACGGAGGTGTCACTATTGAGCGCTACAACGAGGATGTCGCCTTTTCTTTTGGCGGCTTCAAGATATTTTACATGGCCGTAGTGTATTAAATCAAAACAGCCGTTGGTAAATACAATTACCTTGCCTTTTGTCTTTCGGCGAGAAAATTCTTTTTTTAATTCTCCTAAACTTTTTATCTTTCTTTCTAACAAAGAATCTGCTCTACTAGTTCGCATATAATATGACCTATGGTAATATGTGCTTCCTGAATTCTGGCAGTAACCGAAGATGGAACAGTAAGCGATACATCCGCCAACTTCACCAATTCTCCTCCATCTCCGCCTGTAAGGGCAACTGTCTTTAAACCCATTTTTTTCGCCTGTCTAATTCCTAGGGCGACATTCCTGGCTTTGCCACTTGTGGATATGCCTATTGCAATATCATTTTTTTGCCCCAATGCCTCAATCTGTTTGGCAAATATTATTTCATAACCATAATCATTTGCCAGAGAAGTCAAAATCGCAGTGTTTGTAGTAAGCGCTATAGCAGACAGCGCAAGCCTGTCTTTCTTAAATCTACCCACCAATTCGGCTGCAATATGTTGGCTATCGCTGGCAGAACCGCCATTTCCAAAGAGAATGACCTTGCCACCTCTGTTAATACCTTCTATTATAAGATTGGTAATCTCAATTATGCGGTCAATTCTCGTATGTAAAAGGTCTTCTTTGACCTGGATGCTTTCCAATAATAGTTCTTTTATTTTATCTCTCATGTTATTCTCCCGCTATCCGAAGAACTCTTTTGCTATTTCGTAGAGTTCCATATCAATGGTTTTTAATTCTCTGACCGCATCCTCCAAAGGAACATCAATGATTTTATTGCCGACTAATGCAGCCATTCGTCCAAACTTTTTATTTTTGACAAGCTCTACCGCTTTGACACCGAAGCGGGTACCCAGTACTCTGTCAAAGGCTGTCGGCGAACCACCTCTTTGTATATGGCCGAATACACTCACCCTTGTTTCATAACCGGTCCTTTTTTCTATTTCTCTGGCTAAAATCTCACCAATACCACCCAACCTTACATGACCAAACTCATCAAGTTTCTCTTCCTGGAGGACCATCTCCTTTTCTTTAAAAACTGCGCCTTCTGCTACCACAACTATACTAAAGGTCTTACCTCTCTGGTGTCTTTTCTTAATGCTTTTACATACCTCTTCAATATCAATGGGAATCTCAGGAATCAAAATAACGTCTGCTCCGCCGGCTATGCCAGACTCAATGGCAATCCATCCGGCGTGTCTTCCCATAACCTCGGCTACCACAACCCGATGATGACTTTCTGCAGTAGTATGCAGTCTATCAATGCATTCCATGGCAATATTAATCGCGGTGTCAAAACCGAAAGTGTAATCAGTAGCGGAAAGGTCATTATCTATGGTCTTAGGCACACCTATGATATTCGGGATACCATCCTTGGTTAACTGCGCAGCTACCCCTAAAGTATCTTCGCCACCTACGGCAATCAATGCGTCAAGACCGAGTTTTTTGAAAATGACCTTAACTTTTTCCAGACCGCCTTCTTTTTTATAAGGGTTTGTGCGGCTTGTTCCCAAAATCGTCCCGCCTTTAGGTAAAATACCGCTGACGCCATCTAAATCTAACTTGATTATGTCATTTTCCATTAATCCCTTCCATCCGTTTTTTATGCCGATAACTTCGTATCCTTCGTTGAATGACTTCCTGACCACTGCCCTGATTACAGAATTTAATCCGGGACAATCACCCCCGCCTGTAAGTATTCCTATAGTTGTCATGTTAGCTCCCATAATATTGTTATTTGAGGTGATTTAATAACTAGTAAAATGATAATTTCAACCCAATTTTAACGCAGATTTTCGCAAATCCAACGCAGATTTTCGCAGATAAATCTTTAAATCTGCGAATATCTGCGTGTAATCTGCGTTTATCTGCGTTCAAAAGGTAGTTCTTAAATTGGCTATGTTATTTTGGAATTTAAGCTAAAGTTGTAGTTTTGGGTATCGGTTACGTCGCGCCTGTCGTTCTGGTTGTTGTTTTTCGTCTTAGCCGCTTAACCAAACCGATAATGCTAAAGGTCGCCCTAGCAAAACCCATACCCACCAACAACCAATTTAAACCATTATACCCGTCCATATCCTCCAAACGGTATAGCAGGCTCTTGGTTTTTCTCTTCTTTTTTCTTTCTTTCCTCTCGGGAAATAATTTTTGAAATATGAATCCTGATGATAATCTGCTCTTCAACGCCCAGCACTTCCTGTATTTTAGATTTGGTTATCTCCTGGAGTCTGGCGGTTAATTCAGGAAGATTTGCTTCTGATCTCAAAACAACCCTCAGGTTAACCAAGATATTGCCTTTCCTGGTGGCGATAACATCCGGCTTTAATTCCTTTATCTCAGGGATGATAACGACGAAATGCTTTATTAAATCCTCTATTGCTGAAAGGGATATGGTAACTTCACCCGAGGGTGTGGTAAAGGCAATCGTCTTCTCAATCTGGAATCTGCCTAAAATCAGCTGGGCAAATGAAAAACTAATTAATATTAGCAGAAGACCGGCAAGCCCCACAATGATTCTGGGATTAAGATTAGATTGGAGAAAATTAAGTAAATTACTTATATCTTCGGGAGGTAAAATATTAAGGGAAAAAACGATCAATCCTATCCCGATTAAAATAAGAACCCCGGCATAAAATAAAATTCCCAAGACATTAAAGATTCTCATTCCTTATCCCCCTTTTCTATCCCCTGCACATTTATATTAATATCTTTTATGTTCAGATTTGTCATTTTCTCAAGGGCATTACGCACATTTTCCTGGACTTTGTCTGCAACATCAGGAATATTATATCCGTATTTTATAATCAAGGGAATTTCAACCCAGACATCCCCATTCTTATCTATTACAACTTTAATATAGCAGAGAACCTTTTTACCCAACAACTCTAAAATACCGGATCTAAAATCTTTACCAATAGACTTTACTCCTTCAATTTCTCCCGCGGCAATAGCAGCAATTGAAGCGACGACATTTTTATGTATCTTTATCGTGCCCAAATCTGTGTGTGATTCCTCTCTGTCCATCCATTCCTCCTCAATTACTCGGTAGCGGCAGGCCCTTCTTCCTCTCCTAACATTTCCTGGACGAAATGAGTAGATATATCCGCTTTTAAGAACAGCGGATTTTCCATCAAACGCAAATGGAATGGAATCGTGGTTTTTATAGGACCGATATCAAACTCATTCAATGCCCCGTGCATAATCCTAATTGCCTCACTACGGTTATTTCCGTGGACAATTAATTTAGCTACCAGGGAATCGTAAAAAGGTGTAATCTCGTAACCCGGATATATGTGCGTATCTATGCGTACGCCTGGTCCGCCGGGGAAATTAAGAGTTTCAATTTTACCCGGAGAAGGCATAAAATTATTTTCGTAGTCTTCGGCATTTATACGACACTCTATCGCTGTCCCGAGCATTTTTATATCGTCCTGGCGAAAATTTAGTTTCTCGCCAAAAGCAATTTTAATTTGTTCTTTTATTAAATCAATACCTGTGACTGCTTCGGTCACAGGATGCTCAACTTGAATACGGGTATTCATCTCCATAAAATAAAAATTACTCTGGCTATCCATCAAAAATTCTATGGTTCCGGCGTTCTCATATTTTACTGCCTTGACTGCTCTTACCGCCAGTTCCCCCAAACGTTTACGCATCTTATTGTCCACTACGGTGGAAGGCGATTCTTCCAATAATTTCTGATGTCTTCTCTGAATACTACAGTCTCTCTCACCTAAATAGACGGTATGACCAAAGCGGTCAGATAAAATTTGTATTTCCACATGGCGAGGTTTTTCAATATATTCTTCGATATATACGCTGGGGTTACCGAAATTTGCTTCTGCTTCTGCCTGGGCAGTCATAAAACTACTGGCCAATTTTATATCGTTATGGCAAACTCTCATTCCCTTTCCACCGCCACCGGCAGCAGCTTTTATAATTACAGGATAACCTATTCTTTGGGCGGTTTTAAGCGCTTCTTCTTTAGATTTGACAATCGAGGCGCTGCCAGGCACAATAGGTAAGCCTGCCTTTTGCATTGTAGTCCGGGCCAGCATTTTATCTCCCATAAGCCTGATATTTTCTGGTGTTGGGCCAATAAATTTTATATGGCATGATTCGCAGATTTCTGCAAAATGAGAATTTTCCGCCAGGAAACCGTAACCAGGATGTATTGCTTCAACATCAGTAATTTCCGCGGCGCTTATAATAGCGGGAATATTTAAATAACTTTTAGAGCTTTGAGGCTGACCAATACAAATGGCTTCATCGGCAAAACGCACGTGCTGTGAATTTCTGTCGGCCTCTGAATAGACCGCCACTGTGCGTATTCCCAATTCTCGACAGGCACGGATGATTCTTAGGGCTATTTCGCCCCTATTGGCTATAAGTATTTTCGAAAACATCAAATAAAGAGATAAGTTATGAAGTTGGCTATTTAGCCAATTTAAGAACTACCTTTTTTAAACGCAGATATACGCAGATTACACGCGGATATACGCAGATTTAAAGATTTATCTGCGAGAATCT
>JAGUWZ010000016.1 GCA_020062065.1 Candidatus Omnitrophota bacterium | reverse complement strand
AGTTTTTGCGTTAATGCGGCCACAGTGGGGGTTTAAATGGCAGGAGATAAAGCGCAGAGGTTTGGATATACTTGTAGCTGTGGATGTGTCCAAGAGTATGCTCGCAGAAGACATAAAACCAAATCGCCTGGAGCGCACAAAGCTGGCTCTGGCAGATTTTATTAAACACCTGAAGGGCGACCGCATTGGGTTGATTGCTTTTTCTGGAAGCGCTTTTGTGCAATGCCCGCTTACCGTAGATTATAGCGGTTTTTTGTTATGCGCAGAGGCATTAGATATTAATACCATCCCTAAGGGTGGGACCTCAATTTCCAGCGCAATTCAGCAGGCCATAGAAAGCTATGAGGGCGGCCTTAAAAAATACAAAGTGCTGATTATTATTACTGATGGCGAAGATCATCAGGGGGATCCGGTTAAACTTGCGGAATTGGCCCAAAAACAGGGCATAAAGATATTTTGCATAGGAATAGGCACAAACGAAGGCGAGCTTATACCGGTAACTGATGAAGGCGGTAATAAGGCCTTTTTAAAAGACAGAAGCGGAGCTGTAGTTAAGAGTCGGCTTGATGAGATAACTCTGCAAAAGATATCTCTTACCACAGGTGGCAGTTATGTGCGCGCAAGTGCCAAAGAGTTTGGCTTAGGCTTAATTTATAAAGAGAAACTCTCGGAGATGGAAAAAAGAGAGTTAGAGACTAAGATGGCTAAGCAGTATGAAGAGCGTTTTCAGATCCCGCTTGCCATTGCTTTCTTGCTTTTGACAGTTGAGTTTCTCTTAAGTGATAGGCGGAAGCTGTGATGAGAAAAAGATGCACAATAGGCATAATCCTTATTAATTTGTGTGTTTTTGCGGCTGTTAGCTCGGCGTCTTTCGCTGCAACTGAGGCAAAGAAAAATGTCAAAGAGGCAAACAGGCTTTATCAAAAAGAAAAACTTGATGAGGCATTGCAAAAATACAGTGAGGCAAGTGTTAGCCTGCCTGATTCTGATATCGTAAATTTCAATATAGGAACGGTATTATATAAAAAAGAAGATTATAAAAAAGCGATAGACTCTTTTACTAAGGCATTAACGAGCGACAATAAGAAACTCGAAGCAGATGCATTATATAATCTGGGGAATTGTAAATATAAATTGGGTAAACTTAAAGAGAATACCGATTTATCAACTACAGTGGTTCTTCTGCGCGAGTCACTTGATTATTATAAAAGGGCGATAGATTTAGATCAAAAAAATACTGAGGCGCGCTTTAATCATGAATTTGTTGAGAGAGAGTTAAAGGTTTTGTTGGATAAGCTTAAGCAGCAAGAAGAGAAGCAAGGGAGTTGCCCCACCGGAAAAGAATCTTTTGACTCTGCTTATGACAAGCAAGAAAAAGAAGAATCAGCTCAAACGCAAGAGCAACAGCAGCAAGAAAAAGAAAGTCAAACGGAAGCGTCGCAACAACAAGAGAGACAGCAAGAAGAAGTTCAAGCAACTAAAGAAGAGTCTCAGCAAGAAGAGCAAGGCAAAGAGCTATCTGAAGAAGGGGCGCGCGCCATTTTAGAACGCTACGGCCAAGAAGAGGCAGCGCCGGATTATATGGACAGGCCTACGAGAGGCTATGACAGGGAAGTATTAAAGGATTGGTAGGACTTTAGGGTGATGAAAAGAATATTATCTTTTAGTTTATTATTTGCACTATTTTTAACTTCGCTAACCAATGCCAGCGATATTCAACTCGAAGTAACAGTTGACCGCAATAAAGTAGCGTTAGGCGAAGCACTCCAGCTTAATCTGACTTTTCAGGGGACACAGAATATTTCTGCTCCAAGTATAGAAAAACAAGATGGTTTTGAGGCGCACTATCTTGGGCCTTCTACCATGGTTTCCATAGTAAATGGCGTGGTTACCAGCTCAATAACCCATGTTTATACTTTAGTTCCCCTAAAAACTGGCACATTTACCATAGGTCCGTTTTCAGTAAAAACACAAGGCAAAACTTTGACTTCTAAAGCGATAACTATAGAGGTGGTTTCAGCTCCTTCTGGAGGAGAAGACCAACAACTCACTCCTGGCCAAGCCTTACAAGAGTCTCCTCTTTTGAAAATAGATGCAGAAGAATTAAAAGATAGAATCTTTTTGATTTTGAGCGCTGGTAAAAGAAAGGTATACTTAAACGAAATTATGCCCTTGACCATAAAACTTTATGTTAATCGCTTAGGAGTGCGGGATATTCAGTTTCCTGAAATAGAAACAAATGATTTTTCAATTGAAAAATTCAGACAACCAAAACAGTATCGTGAAGAATTTGGTGGTGTCTTATACGATGTTATTGAGTTTACCACTGATATGTTCGCTATAAAGCCCGGAGAATTTAGCTTAGGCCCGGCAAAATTAAAGTGTAATTTAGTGGTGCGTCGGCAGCGTCAAGCGCAGCGGCGAAGCCCTTTTGATGATGACTTCTTTAGCGGGTTCTTTAATGATGACGTTTTTAGCGATTTCTTCGGCAGATATGAGGCATATCCCCTGGAATTAAAATCTACAGAGCTGCCGATTACGGTATTGCCATTACCCCTAGAAGGGAAACCAGAAGGTTTTGATGGAGCTTTGGGCAATTTTCAATTAAATGTTTCAGCCACGCCCCTTGAGGTAAAAGCAGGAGACCCTATTACCTTGAAAATGACGGTAAATGGGGAGGGAAACTTTGATAGTATCAAAGCCCCTAAGTTACAATCTCGGGATGGTTTTAAGGTTTATGACCCGCAGGTTAAACAGAATGAATCTGAAAAAATATTTGAGCAAGTCCTGATCCCTGAATCAGAAAAAGTAATGCATATCCCGCAAATAAATTTTAGTTTCTTTAACACAAAAACCGAACAATATGAAGTCTTAACACATAATCCTATTCCGATTAGAGTATCAAAAGCTGAAGAGGTTCAAGTAAAATTAATAGAATTGCCTCTAGGCCTTCAAATTAAACTCGCGCAAAAAGAGGAACTGGGAAGGGATATAATTTACCTTAAAAGCTCACCAGGCAGGTTTAAGAAAATTGGCCGCTATCTTTATCAAAGTTTAGGCTTTTGGTGTTTGCAGATTTTTAGTTTCATTATATTCTTGAGTATCTTTCTTTTTAATGTTAGGCAGCAGAAATTGACTGCTGATCGACGTTATGCGCGTAGGTTAGAGGCTCCTGCAAAAGCAAGAAAAGGCATAAAACAAATTGAGAAGTTATTACGAGAAGGCAAAACAGAGGCATTTTTTGATACGGTATTTACCACAATCAGGGAATACTTAGCTAGTAGGTTCCATTTGCCCGCAGGAGGCATAACTGCAATTACTATTGAGGAGCTGGCCAAAGAAAAAAGCATTGCCAGTGAAGTCCTTGACAAAATAAAAATGATTTTTGCTGATTGTGATATGGCTAGATACGCACCTAGTCAGTTTAGTCCGAAACACCTGGGAGATATCTTTCAAGGCCTCAAAGAGATTATTGATTATCTGGAGAAGCAAAAGATATGAAAGCTAAAAATATCTACAATATCTTT
>JAGUWZ010000007.1 GCA_020062065.1 Candidatus Omnitrophota bacterium | reverse complement strand
CGAAACTACTCCATCTGAACCTTCATAAGTTACTTGTGGTATATTCTTAAAATCTTTGAGGCCGTTTAAAAGTCTATTAGAGATTTCTAAAGCCGGAACTTCTCCATCACCTACTACCGCTATATCAGCGTAGCCTGATTTAACAACGGCATCCGGAAAGAGGGTCGGATGCGTGCCGCCCCACACAATTGTTGTGGCTGGATTTTTGTTTCTAATAAAATTAGAAATTTCTTTTGCCATAGGAAGCCCTGCAGTCATAGTTGAAATACCAACCCATAGAATTGAATTGCGATCAAGAGCTTCATCAATTAAGTTCATATAGCTTCTATCAACCATTGCGTCAATTACGCAAACGCCTACACCATTTAACTTTAAATAACTGGCAATACTTAATAAGCCTAAAGGCATACCGAGCATTGGCTCTTTTCTATAAGCCCAATAATTAGAAAGAGATGTATTTATCAGAAGAATCTTTTTATCCATATCATTTTATCATCAGTTTACCCGGCTTGCCGGATAGCTGCTGCAAAGATTACAAATACTAATAGCAGACTGATCGGTAAACAACTTTTTTCTGAATTTCTTAAATCTATCTCCATTCCATATCTCATCAAGACTATGTATTAACAAATTGCCCATCACAAATTTTCCTGTTGCATCCCTGCAGCATGGCACAACATCACCGTTAACAAGAATAACCATCGAATAATAAATCCATGGGCAGTTATTTCTTGGTTTATTCCTTGGACTAAGAACCCCCTGTGCGAATGCCGAATAATCATAAAACCAGTGCTTCTTGTCCTTAGGAAGCATCTCACACCCCTGTTCAAGAGTACGAACACATGGATCAACAACCGACACGCGGTCAACGCCTAAATCAGACATATATTGTATATATGCTTTCACTTCATGCTCATTGTGTTTCATGAGTATAAATCCTGTCTCTATAACAAGACGGGCTCTTCGTTCCCGTTTAAGCCGAAGGCATTCTTTCAGGTTACCCAATAACCGCTCCAAGTCGCTGTTAACCCGGTAAACCTGATGAGTCTCCTGCGACATGCCTCCAATTTGAAAACTCACCTCATCAACGCCTGACATAACAAGCTGTTCCGGATCGACCAAATCACCATTGGTACATGTAGTCACCCAAGGAATTCCGGCCTCCTTGGCGGTACGAATCATCTGGTAGGCTTCGCTATTAAGGAACGGTTCCCCCATAAAGTAAAACATTAACGTGTTGGTATGAGCACCTATTTTTTCGATGTTTGTCCGAAACTCGGCTAATGTCATCTGCCGGCTCGGGCGGCCAAGTTGACCGTTACCAGTCTCGCAGACCGGACAGCGAAGATTGCAGATATTGGTTGGCTCTATGGTGATATTTATCGGCCGTCCCGCCACAAACGGCGACCGGCAAAGTAACGACCAGGTGGAACGTAGATGATCCGAACTTCCACGTCGTCCAATAAACAATGCCGGAAGAACTGTAGTAAACGGATATAGTTGCTGTGCAAACGCGTATAGACGCGGAAATCTCTTAAGCATTTTCTTAAGCATAAGAATCATATAATTTGGCTTTCAAACCATACCTTTGGTTATTTTACGGAGAAATATTTCAGCTCAACTTTCTTCCCCTTCAAAATCACTTCTCCTATAATTTTGGCAGGGGTGCCGGCTACAATCGAATGACTAGGGACATCTTTATTAACCAGGCTGTTTGCCCCAATCACACAACAGTCTCCGATTTTAACATTCTTTACAATTACCGCATTCGGCCCAATATAGCAATTATTCCCTATGATGACCGGCCCATATTCATACACAGCTTTTCCGGCAGTTAACGCCCATTTTACCGTATCATGCGAATAAATTTGGACACCCGTAGATATGGAACAACAAGAGCCAATAACAAGGCCTCCTGTTCCGTCTAAGATTGTAAAAGGGCCGACCCATGTCATTTTGCCTACTTTAACATTACCGAACACCAAAGAACTATCATAAATGCTCGCATTCTTACCGAATTTTAGATATCTTGCTTTTTCCCATCTGTCAACGATCATCTCATTAAAAGGCAACGACCTTTTAAACTTCTTATGAAAATACTGAGTTCGCTCATTATAGACTTGGAGCAAAGAATCAAACACGGCCTTTGTATTCTTCATATAAAAATTACCTCCTCTTTCGGGCAACAACAGATATGCCTGCTTCTTCTTCGCACAGGCGCTCGATCAAAAGTCCGCTTTTACGGCACCAGTTTTTTACTTCCGGAGAAGAAAATCTATGGCAGTTTAGCGGCCGATACCAATCAAAATTAATATGGTTCATCTCCGATAACTTAAACTCCGGACGATAGAATGCCTTAAAAATATACCAGTAAAAAAATCTCTGAAGATCGATCTTACCGGAAGGAATACCAAAATAAGGAATGGCTTTCGGAATATCGATACTAATCTTTAAATCTCCCAAAGTTTTGCCGAGTTTCGTAAGCGCCATCAACTCCTTCCAGGCAGTTCCATTATCCAAATCCTTCAAATAATTTCGCAAATAATCATCTACAAATTCTCTAATCGGCGCTTTTTTACGGTACACATAGAACAAAAACCTCCCCCCAGGCTTAATTAGTTTGGTTAAAACTCTGAATGTTTTTTCCGGGCAATCGGTATGATGTAGAACTCCTTCCGAAAAAATCAGATCAAAGATAGGCTTAGAAAATGGCAGACGTAATAAATCCGTCTGCATGAATTCGCCCTTTATTCCTTTTTCCTTAAACCTTATCTTGGCAGTATCAACGGCTTCGGAAATATCCACCCCCCCCCAGATAATTGGCATCATTCAATCTTTTCCCAAATAATAACAACAAAGAGAATCCCGAACCGCACCCTGCATCTAAGAGAAGAACTCCTGGTCGAAGCCATTTTTTCAATAATTCAGTACGGCCTCCGAGATATTTTTGTATGAGCCAATTACGCGAGTGGCGCTGTACCTGGCCGGATTCATAGGTATTGCGTTTATTCCATTTAAAACCAAAGGCCTTTTTTGTTTGTGATTGATTTTGAGAATATATACTTTTTGAGCGCAGGATCCCGGATTTAAGAATATAATCTTGACCCGAGATTTTGATAGATTCGTTTTCCTTAAGCTCGCCGGATGAAAATTGTTTACTCCAAAAATTATTTTTTTCTAAAAGTATTCTTTGCATATATATTCAAAATTTAATAACGACCATATGAATAGCCGCCTGTTCTGCCTACCGCTTAAGTGATCATCCACCAATTCCTGAACTGCTTTACGATCCATATACTCGTAAATTAGAGGGTCACCTTTCAGTAACATTCTACGGACATAATCAATGCTCTCACCTTTAAACCATGAAGCGTCCGGAGCAGAGAAACCCTGCTTAATAGCTCCTGTGATTTGTTCAGGTATATATTTCTTCATCGTTTTACGTAAAATCAGTTTCCCATCTTTTGTTTTCTGAAAATATTTATCAGTCTTTGGCGCAGGTTCATTTTCATTTAATTTAATGACTTCGCCTAGGTTGTCTAATTTCATACGAACCGGCACCTTCAT
>JAGUWZ010000094.1 GCA_020062065.1 Candidatus Omnitrophota bacterium | reverse complement strand
TCTCTTAAAAGCGGCTCTCCGCCGGTAAAACGCACACTCATACAACCTAAAGAAACTGCTTCTCTTAAAATATTTTTTATCTCATCAGTAGACAACTCCCTATCCTTGGTACTTAAGTCATCTACCGGCAGGTTTATGCAACAATGGATACAGTCATTATTGCAGCGCTCAGTAAGCTCCATATCCAACTGTCCCAAAACCGGCTTACTGTTTTTCCAGAGAGATGCATTGTTTGCAGGGATTTTTGTAACGTAACTGACTGTTTGCATTAGAGGTCCGTTAATAAATCTACCACTCCTGCGCTCTTATCAAACCTAAGCGTATAACAAGAAATTGCATCACAGATTTTATCTACGAACAATAATGTCTTCTCCCACCAGTCAACAGTAACAAAAGGCTTTATTAAACAAGCTAAAAGCTTATTCGCTGTTTCTTTCTTATTGGTTAAAGGGATAAATCTATTTTCTGTTGCTTTCTCTAAGAATAAAATTGCCTTTAAGGCAGCAGAATTTGCTGATACATCCGGCACATCCCCGTGGCTCCAGTTACCATAAATTCTAAAGCCACCTTGCTGCTTTCGGATAATCATCCGGTCATCACATAAGATTTCCGCTTTGCCTTTTAGCATGGTTGCTATTGTAGATTTACCTGCCTCAGAATGGCCTACGAAAAGCAAACCCTTGCCTTTAAAATTAACTCCACAGGAATGCAAAAAACAACCCTGTCTATCTGCTAAAATGCGCGCCAGGAGTATCTGGTCAGTAGGAAAAAGGGTTAAGGAATGTAGGTTTCCTTTTAGAAAGATATCTTCTTTATCATTGTAAATTCTGGCTCTGGTATGGTCAGAATTAAATACTACAAGTCGATGTAGGTCTTTGTTACCTTCTGTTGGAGAAATACCCAGGTATATCCAGGAATTGCCTTTTTGATAAACTGCCCAAGGCGGCCTACGATATAGTTCTTTGCCTAAATCTTTCCCATCTAAGTCCGGAAGCGAAAAGTGATGCCGGATAGAAATAGTATCTTCTCCGGGACCATCCACCTCAAAGAGTTTAAATTTGGGATGAAAGGTATTATCTTTAATTGCTAAATCAGATTCTACTTGAATGGTAATATCAGCAATCTTATAGTAGCGCCGGTGTTGTTTTTGCCAGTTATCCTTAAACTTCCGATTCTCTTTTGCCACCGCACAAAGGTATTCAACTTTTTTATTATAATCGCGGTGTTCAAGATAGCTATAAACCGGGCACCAACGGCAATCTCTGCGTAAATCGCATGAGCCGCAATTCTTTTTATATTCCTCTGTAATTCTTACTTTCGTAGCTAAGGAAGGGATAAAATTCTCCCAACAATCCTGAAAGCTTCCCTTTCTTAAATCATAGCGCATACTGGGGGCTTTAATAAAACAGCAAAAGGTCATCTTACCATAAGGGTCAATATGAAAATCACGCCTGCCAGATATGCAGGAAGAAAATAAATATCTGCTGTTATTGGTATTATGGCAACCCGAATCTGCTTGTTTATCCATCATCTCCTCATAAGATAAATCCGGCTTGTCCAATTCTATTACTTCTTTGGGAGGTAATCTCTGGCACATTATTTCTTTGTTTCTTTCAGTATCTCCGCAAGCAGAAAGATAGAGCCAGGCTGCGCCAATGCGGTAATGCTTGCTTAGAGACTGCGCTAATTTCACCATATCATAAAATTGGTGATAATTATCCTTCATCGGAATTAATTGAACTATAAAACCCGCACCTGCTTCTTTAAGATACCTAAAACCCCGCATCGCAGCCTCAAATGAGCCAGGATTACGGGTAATATGGTCATGAACCTTAGCAGTAGCGCCGTAGAGCACAACCATTTTGGTGCCTTTTCTTTTCATTAATTGGGCAATTTTGGGGGTAATAAACGTGCCGTTGGTGTTTATAGAATAAGAATTAGAATTGTGGGTAATATAATCAAAGATCTCAGCAAAATCAGGCCTAAGCATCGGCTCGCCGCCTGATATAGACCACCTGCGGCAACCCATCTTCCGCGCCTCATCCACAATATGGCAAATCTCATCAAAAGACAATTCATTATTCTTTTCAGCTGAATCTATTGGAATCCTTAACCAGCAATGCCGACACTCATTATTGCAGCGATAAGTAAGGTCAATACTACCTTCCAAAGGCAGCCGGGGCAGATTGTTTATTTTCAATTCTTCCAGATATTCTTGTGCCATATTTAGCGTTTAGCGGATAGGATTTATTATAAAATCTGCATACTTTCTTTGCAGCTAACCCAATTTCGGCTGCACAAATTCCAATACCTCCTGCGCTAATTTCAACGCCTGCCTAGCGACTTCTTCTGTATAGGCCTCTGCCGGTATCCCTCCAGGAAGCCCATTGGGATAACGCGTAGGAATATAATATGTGTCTAAAGACGCGGCGTGTTTTTTTATTTCTGCAAACGCCTCATCAAATCCCTGCGCCTCCTGGCATAAATCCACGACCGAATGGCCCCACGCTTCTTCCTGCCCCAGGCCGTAAAGATAGGCCTTTAGCGCTTTTTCCGCGGCCTGCTGCGCCAAAAAACAAACCAGGTTATAGCGTTCGCCTTGCAGATTGTATTTGGCATCATCTAAATCTCGCAGCGCCTGCCTCATCCATCTTTCGGATTCTTTTTTTTGATTAGGACGCATACAGCACTCTCCCTTCTCTTTCTATCCGTCTGATAAAACTATTCCACTTTCTCATTTCCGCGAATTCTTCAGGCGTATAAACCAATAAATCTAGCGCTAATCGCGGCTCTACCTCTTCGCACATTCTCTCTAAGCGTTTTAGAAACCCCTCTTTGGTATTTTTTATAACCACCAAATCTATGTCGCTGGTTAAACCGATATTACCGGTAGCCAACGAACCAAAAAGAATTATTTTCCGTATATCGGTTTTGTCTATTCTTGTCATAATTCTTTCCAATTCCTTTTCCAGCGCTTCTTTTCTTGCCTCTTTTGATTTCGTAGTCATCTTTCTTGTCTCATTCTTTAGCCAATTTAAGAACTACCTTTT
>JAGUWZ010000068.1 GCA_020062065.1 Candidatus Omnitrophota bacterium | reverse complement strand
CGTCTTTTTAACCCCCGAGGTTGTGGGGGTTAAGCCCTGCGGGTTCGTCGGAGCACTTCCAAGAGCCAAACTATTACTAAAAATTTGCGAAAATTATTTTTAAAACCTCATTTCTCGACGAGACAAAACACTTGACAAAAATTATAGTTGTGATAATAAATAGGATGTGAACTAAATAGATTTGACCCCGCACCATTTTTGTAGCGAGCGTGGAATTCGTTGAATTGGGTGTGAGGGCAATTATACCTTAAATTTGTCTGCTCATTATAAGGAGGAAGGATAAACAAAAGTGAAAAAACCAGTTAAATTATTAAGGACTCTTCAGGCATAAGAGTCCTTTTTTGTATGAACGTACAATCCCGCACCTTTCTTTAATTCAAGCAGTTAGCCTAATAACTTAAATACTAGAGAAAACTGCGGGAACAAATTCAGCCAAATAACTTATGCTACTCTCTGAGTTCCATAAGTTGTGGCTTCATTTGATGAAAAAAGTTGGATTGACATACGATTTAAAGACAGATTATGAATTCAAAGATAACGACCCACCTGATGCTAATGCAGAATTCGACCATCCCTCAACCATAAAAATCATTGCCCAGGCCATCGAATCGCAGGGTTTTCAGGTAAAAAAAATAGGTAATGTCTTGAGTCTTTTGGAAAGTATTGATGAGCTTGATGTGGACATTGTCTTTAATATTTCTGAAGGTCTCTCAGGCAGAAACAGGGAATCGCAGGTTCCGATATTGTTGGAAATGGCAGGCATTCCGTTTGTGGGAGCAGACGCTTTAAGCCTGGCAGTGTCTTTAGACAAAATTATGGCAAAAAAGATTTTTATGGCCGAAGGTATACTCACGCCTAAATTTATGGAGATAAAATCAAGTGATGCGATTATTAATCTTGACCATATGGAGTTTCCCTTATTTGTAAAGCCGCGTTTTGAAGGTTCCTCAAAAGGGCTTTCTCAAAACTCCCGGGTAGAAAATAAAGAAGAACTTAGAAAGCAGGTGGAATATATAATCTTAACCTATAATCAACCTGCGCTAATAGAAGAATTTATCCGCGGCGAGGAATTTACTGTAGCTATAATCGGTAACCAGCCCGCTGAAGTTATGCCAATTGTTCAGATAAAAATAGACGGCGAGCTCCACCTTAAAGATAAGTTTTATACATTTGCCCATATTAAATCAGATGCTTTAGAATACGTTTGCCCTGCGCCTATCAGTAAGAATTTAAAAAAGAAGATAACCGAACTTGCAGTAAAGACTTATAATGCTATAGAATGCCGCGATTTTGGCCGAGTAGATTTTCGCGTTGATGAAGGAGGTAATCCTTATGTATTAGAAATCAATCCCCTGCCTTCTTTATCTACAGAAGATGTATTTATGGTAGTAGCCAAAGAAATAGGAATATCCTATAATGAGGTGATCGGTAAAATATTAAACAGCGCCTTGAAAAGATATAACCTAAATTAACTAAAGATGAATATTGTTTTAACATGTAATTTAAAGAAAGAGGATGATTCAAAACCCCCGGATTATTTCTCTGAGTTTGATTCACAAGAGACCATTAATGCCATAACATCGGCTTTGCGTTCCAAGGGTCACAGCGTTGAAGTTATCGAAGCCGGCCAGCCTAACATAGTCTCTCATTTTAAAAAAAGCCGCATAGACATTGTCTTTAATATCGCGGAAGGTAAAAGTGGAAAGTTTCGCGAATCGGAAATCCCCGCTATATTGGATTATTTAGGCATCCCTTACACCGGTTCCAGCACTTTCTCTTTAGCCCTTGCTTTGAATAAGGCTATGACCAAAAAGATACTCATGGCGGATAATATACCTACGCCCTATTTCCAAGTTTTTACAAAAGGGAATGAACCACTGGATGCGCAGTTGAAATTTCCGCTCATCGTCAAGCCGAATTTAGAAGGTTCTGCGAAGGGGATTAATTGTTCCAATGTGGTATATACAGCAGAAAGTCTTTTTAATAAAGTGAGTGAACTGATCAGAACCTATAAACAGGAGGTCTTGGTTGAGGAGTTTATTAAGGGTAAAGAGTTGACGGTGGGCATTTTGGAAAATGGTAAGACCACAGTATTACCTATTTTGGAGATAGATTTTTCCACGTGTGCAAAAAGCGGCGAGTTTTTTTATTCCTGGCGGATGAAGGAATATCAGGGTGATGGCTCTCAGGGGCTTACACCTACTTTTTACTGTCCTGCGCGGCTGGATGAAGATACACAAAATGCGGTAAAGGAAGTGGCTCTTAGAACCCATCGGGCAGTAGGATGTCTGGATATTTCGCGCACGGATATACGCTTGAGCAAAGATAACGTGCCTTATGTATTAGAAATTAATCCTCTGCCGGGATTGAATCCTAAGGAATCAAATTTTCCTATTATGGCTTATGCCGCAGGAATGAAGTATGATGACCTAATTGAGGCAATTTTAATGAACGCCTGGCAAAGGTCAAATGAAGCCCAGACTTACGGAGCAAAGCGAACGCTTGAATAAGGTGATTTAATAACTAGTAAAATGATAATTTCAACCCAATTTTATTAACGCAGATTTTCGCAAATCAAACGCGAGATTTTCGCAGATAAATCTTTAAATCTGCGAATCTCTGCGTGCAATCTGCGTGTATCTGCGTTCAAAAGGTAGTTCTTAAATTGGCTAACTTGAATTAAAGAAAGGCGCGGGGTTCAATTCGCACTTATAACTTATGTCGCACTTCGTGCTCCATAAGTTATCTGCTCATTGAAGGAGGAAAACAGAGAATGGTTAATACAGTAATCACAGAAAATCAGAAATTGCTGGTTGAACATCTAACCCCTTTACATCTTAGCAAAAGAAATAGGGATTACCAACAGATAAGTCTATATAAGGATGTTAATCCTCTGGATTGGGAGGATTGGCATTGGCAAATCAAGAATCGTATTACCAAATTTGAAGAGATAGCCCAAGTGGTAAATCTTATACCCGAAGAAGAAGAAGGGATAAAAAATGCCAAGGGTAGAATGGCAATGGCAATAACACCTTATTGGGCAACTTTGATTGACCCCGACGATCCTAGTTGTCCCATCCGTCGCCAGTGCGTTCCAACACTCAATGAGTTCAAGATCGGCCCGCATGAAATGGTTGACCCCTGCGGCGAAGACAGCCATTCTCCGGCGCCCCATTTAGTGCATAGATACCCAGACCGGGTTTTATTGCTTGCAACCGAGTCTTGCGCAACGTATTGTCGGCATTGCACGAGGAGAAGATTAGTGGGGCAGGAGGAATCTAGAGATAATTCTGCAAATAGATGGGATGCGGCAGTTGAGTATATACGTTCTAATAAAAAGATTCGCGATGTGCTTATTTCCGGAGGTGATCCTTTTGTCCTCGAAAATGCGGTGTTAGAAGATTTGCTTAAAAAATTACGCACCATCCCGCATATAGAGTTATTAAGGATAGGGACAAGGGTACCTGTGACTTTACCCCAACGTGTTAGCGAAAATTTAATCTCCGTGCTCAAAAAATATGCACCGCTGTGGATAAGCATACATTTTAATCATCCCAAAGAAATCACTAAACGTACCAGGATTGCTTGCGAGATGCTGGCAGATGCGGGTATGCCTTTGGGAAGTCAGACTGTGCTATTAAAAGGGATAAACGACAGGCCTTCTATTATGCGTAAACTCATGCACGAACTGTTAAAGTTAAGAGTCAGGCCTTACTATATCTACCAATGCGACCTCGTAAGAGGCACACATCATTTCAGAACACACGTTGATGCCGGCATAAGTATCATCGAGAAGCTAAGGGGTCATACATCAGGCTATGGTGTTCCTACCTATGTTATAGACTCTCCGGGTGGCGGCGGCAAGATACCGGTTGGTCCAAACTATATCCTCTCAGAGGCAAAAGGAAAATATGTTTTGCGTAATTATGAAGGAAAGGTCTATACTTACTTTGAATAGTAGGCAGAGTATGAATGTTAAAATAGTTTTTGCTGAAAAACCCAGCAAGAACTTATATAGTTTTCACGGTTTTTCAGTGAAAACTAAAATAATCTGTTTCGTTATTCTGTTTCTGTTGTTCCCTATTTTTTTATTTGCTCAAGATTTCTGGACAAGGCCGCTTTCTGAAGACAAGAGGGATGAGATTATAGAGATGACTTTACGCAAATTTGACCAAGAAGAACCTTCTATTCAAATTACCTCTTTTCCTAACATTGAAAGAGAACGGGTTATTAAAGAGACTTTAGATGATATTGAATTTGAATTAGTTATAGGAATGGGCTATCTCTCTGGGCAGACAAGTTATGAAATTGACTTTCCTTGGGATGGTTATACCGGTAGGAGTAAATTGGAGTTTCCTTTTGGTAGCTGGCTTAGTGGAGGCAATATTTTAGTAGGAAACTCCCCGTTCTATTTTAATTTCCAGGGGTGGACTAACATTTCGGAAAAGACAAATGGCGATATGAAAGATAAAGATTGGATAGACAGTTATCTATTTTCTTCTACTGAATCCGATGCAGATGCGCAAATAGTAATTTTAGATGCCAATCTATTGTATAATTTTTGGCAAGGAGATAACCCGTGGGGTGATTTTGCGAAGATATTTCAAAGAGGCAAAACAGGGTTCTTAGTCGGTTATAAATACGAAAATTTTAATTATGATATAATAGGGGTGAGGGATTTATTTACGGGTGAGAGTTATTATTTGGGTCAGAAAGTTTTAGATTATGAGGTTAAATATCATATACCTTATTTAGGCTTAAGATGGGATTATTTCGGGGATGGCGTTAATAGCGATATTCAGTTTTTAGATACATGGGGAATAAGTGTGCAGATATGCGGGGCTCCTTATATTAGAGCAAAGGATAGAGACGACCACATATTAAGAAATAAAGTTATGGAAGGAAAAACCAAAGGATATGGCTTATTAATAGGGCTGAACACAGTCTTAAAGACCAAAAAGAATTGGACATGGAGATTAGGTTTAGATTATACCAAAATTTTGACAGATGGCAAACAGAGCCAATATTGGTATGGAAATGACCCTGCTGGACCAGGGGATGAGACAGGTAGTAGGATAGAAGATATAAATTTACACATCGATTCCTCCCAGTGGCTTTTTTTGGGCTCACTTCAGTACAGATTTTAAGCTTCGGTGTCAGAACTCGCTCTCTATAATATAACACGACTTTGTTAAAATAAGAAAATAAAATAAGGGACTGTTTCAAAATAAGGAAGCGAAATAAGGGACCGTTTCTGTTTTACTGCTGTTTTACTGAAAAATCGGAGGTGCCAACTTGTTACCTCCGATTCTGCTGATAAAATGGGGTTGCGTTATCCGCATTACGCCTTTACTGAGACTGGAGTAGCTATGCTTTCCTCGGTTCTCAATAGCAACAGGGCTATTCATGTTATTGACTTTTGCCTTGCTAATGGAACATTCGAGGTTGCCCCTCCCCTCGATTGCAACGGCATTAAGAACTACCTTTTGAACGCAGATTACACACGGATATACGCAGATTTAAAGATTTATCTGCGAAAATCTGCGTTGGATTTGCGAAAATCTGCGTTAAAATTGGGTTGAAATTATCATTTTACTAGTTGT